>CANQCH010000011.1 GCA_947589165.1 uncultured Bacilli bacterium | reverse complement strand
TAGTATTACATTAGCCGTTATAATAAAATTTAAAAATAAAAAATGGAAAGGTAAATTAGATGAAAAAGAAAATATTATTATTATTATTATTATTATTAAGTATTTTATTATTAAGTGGTTGTACCGTTAACTATGACTTAAAGATAACGGAGGATGATTTTCAAGAACAAAGTGTAATTAGCGTTGATACGAATAAAAATGAAATTTACCAAGATCAAACATTGCCAACGGTATTAGATAATCTAAAACCGATGGCGGTTTATGCCAATTCTAATTCAACTAGTGCCAAACGTTATAATTTGACGCGGACGGAAAATAACAATATTAAAAATTTAAATATTGCTAACACCTTTTCACTTAGTGATTTTTATCGTTCGGCGGCGGTAAATCAATGTTTTAAGGAGTTAAATATTCAAACGGAAGATAATTATGTTTTAATTCGTACTAATAGAAAATGTGAGGCTTTTGATAATTATCCTTTATTAGAAAATATTACCATTAATATTGAAACGGATATGGAAGTAATTGTCAGTAATGCCGATAAGGTTGATGGTAATGTCTATACCTGGAATATTACGCGAGAAAACTATATGGATAAAGCTGTGCGTCTATCTTATTCTTTACCTCGTGTAACTACCGAAAATAAAGACGATCATATTTTTGAAGAAAAACCAGAATCAACTACCACTAGAGAAGATGCTAAAAAGCGCCAATATAATGTTATATTTTTAATTAGTTTAGTATTTTTAGGTTTAATTATTGGCTTGGCCATTAAAGCAAAAAATCACAGATAATAGTTGAGAAAAACAGGATTATTTTGTATAATACTTAAAGAAAGGAAGAAAACAAAATGAAGTTCAAAATAGATAAAAAAGATTTAATTATGTTTATTATTTATTGTATTTTACTACTTTACTTATGTGCCATAGCTATTTTGAATTTTACTTCTTTACTTAATGATGGCGTCTTTTATGGCTTAGTCCCTTTTAAAGCTTTTACAATGCCTTATTTACCGGTGACAATTTTAATGTTTATCGGTTCATTGATTGCTATATTTACGAGTGTTTCTTCCTATATTTTCAAAAAAGATAAAGGTCATGGTGTCGGCATTAAATTAAAAACGAAAGAAAGTGACGGTTATGCTAAATGGGCTGATGCTAAAGAAATAAAAAAAGGCAAAGATGTTGTTAAAATTAATCGGTTTGCTGATACCTTAGATGCTGCCGGTATCCCCATTATTAATAATGATAAAGAAACCTATATTGATAATGGTGAATATCATAGCCTAATTTTAGGTTCTACTGGTAGTGGGAAAACCGAAACAATCGTTAAACCCATGGTTAACTTTTTAGCTAAAAAAGGCGAAAGTATGATTATTACCGACCCTAAAGGAGAACTATATAAAAATAGTGCGCATTATTTAAAAAGTCGGGGTTATAAAATTATTGTTTTAAACTTTCGGGAGCCGCAAAATGGGAATGCCTGGAATCCTTTAACTTTACCATATCAATATTACAAAGCCGGGAATTTAGATAAAGCGACGGAATTATTAGATGATATTGCTTTAAATATTTTATATGATCCGAATAATAAAAGTGATTCGGATTTCTGGGAAAAGAGCGCGGCTGATTATTTTTCTGGTTTAGCTTTAGGGCTTTTTATGGATGCCAAGGAAAAAGAAATTAACTTAAATAGTATTAATTTAATGAGTACGGTTGGGGAAGAAAGATGTGGAACTAGTCACTACATTAATGAATACTTTCGTTTTAAAGGGGAAAGTTCTAGCGCTTATATTTTTGCTTCTAATACTATAAATGCGCCTACGGATACTAAAGGGGGAATTTTATCAACTTTTCGGCAAAAAATAAGAAGATTTTCGACCCAAGAAAATTTAAGTGAAATGTTATCATATAGTGATTTTGATTTACGAAGTATTGGTGAAGGCAAAACTGCGATCTTTATGATAATTCATGATGAAAAGAAAACTTATCATAGTTTAATGACGATTTTTATTAAGCAATGTTATGAAACTTTAATTGATGTGGCGCAAGAAAAAGGCGGTAAACTACCGATTCGAACAAATTTTATTCTTGATGAATTTGCCAATATGCCGCCGTTAAGAGATGTCGATTCGATGATTTCGGCTGCACGGAGCAGGTTAATTAGATTTACTTTTATTATTCAAGACTTTGCCCAACTTAATTCTGTTTATGGCGAAGAAGTAGCGCAAATTATTCGTGGTAACTGTAATAATTTAATTTATTTAATTAGTTCAGAATTGAAAGCCTTAGAAGAAATTAGTAAAATGTGTGGGGAAGTTAAAGTTACAGATGAAAAAGACAAAAACGCGACGCGGCCTTTAGCTTCGATTACAGATTTACAAAAAATGAAATTATTTGAGGGTATATTAATTCGGACGCGGACTAATCCTTTTAAAATTAAATTGCAACCGGATTTTAAAATTGATTGGGGCATTGAAAAAGTAGATGAACCTTATCCGGTTAGAGTAAAACAACCCGTGGAATTATTTGATTTAAAAAAATATGTGGTGGATAAACGTAATAAATTAATGGCTGAACAAGGTGGTAATGTTGGTGATTTAGGTCCCAATCCGTTTGCTAATCCTTTTAGTAATCCTTTTGGAATGCCTAATATGAATGGTATGGGTTCTAGCTTTAATGATCCCAATATATTACCTAATTTAAACGCTCCTTCTAATCCTACTAAACCGACAGTAAATAATTTAGATTTAGATGCTATGTTAAAAGATATTGATGAAAAATTAAAAGCTTTTGAGTTAGAAGAAGAGGCTAAAGATACTACGGAAGAATTAGGGGAAGATACTGTGTCTAAAGAGCCATTAGCGAATGAAGAGAACAAGGTGGAAGAAACTATAGTTCCTAAAACCAATAATAATGAAAAAACAAAAATAAATGTTGATGCGGATAGTATTATTGTGAATGAAAACGTAATTACCGATGATGAATTTTTTGATGATTTCTTTGGAGATGATGACGATGATGAGTAATCGCTAGCGATTACTTTTTTTCTGGTTAAAAATCATTTATCAAATCGAAAAAGAACCATATAATAAAATGGTGGTAAAGATTGAAAAGAATAAAACTTCAGGATTATAATTCTAGTTTAGGAAAACTAATTGATGTTCAACACCCCGAAGATTATCACAAAAATCCGACCCCGGGTAGTATCAATATTTATGTCGATAGATTACTTATGGACCATCAAAAATATTTAGAAAAAGGGAAAAAGTATTTTATTATTTGTAATAAAGGATTTTTAAGTAAAAAAGCAGTTTCAATGTTAGAATATTTTGGTTATGATGTAACTCAAGTTATTCATTAAATATCAACTTCGGTTGATATTTTCTTTTGCATAGTAATTTTTAAAAAGGTGTATTATAATAAGGGCGTGGTAGTTATGCAAGAGTTATTTTCTAATTTTTATGATTTAGTAATGAATTTTATTGCCGCCTTAGGTATTTATGGACCAATTTTAGGTAGCCTTTTAATAGTTGCAGAATCAATTTTACCAGTTTTACCTTTATTTGTCTTTATTACGATGAATACTCTAGCTTTTGGTAAACTATTAGGCTTTCTAATTTCGTGGATTTGTACCGTAATCGGTTGCATTTTAGCTTATTTTTTAGTTAAAAAATTGGGTTATAATTTTGTGGAAAAACACTTTAAAGAAAAATCAGTTTTAAAAAAATTTTTAAAATATTTTAAAGGTTTAACCATTACGCAAATAACGGTTATTTTAGCCGTACCTTTTACGCCGGCTTTTATGGTTAATATTGCGGCTGGTTTATCCAATTTGCCTTTAAAAAAATATTTAGTGGCTTTAATTATTAGCAAAATATTTTTAGTTTATTTCTGGGGGACAATTGGTACGGGTTTAATCGAAAGCTTAAAACATCCCGAAAGCCTCGTCGCCGTTTTCATTATGGTTTTAATGGCTTATCTGGCGAGTGTTATTGTCCGAAAGGTTTTTAAATTAGAATAAAAGAGCATTATCAACTAAAGTTTTGGTTAAAATAAGTTCATCTGTTTTACTTTCGTTGGCCACATCTTTGATGGCTTTTTGAAAGTGGTCGGTAACACAATTTTGAACTTCGGTAAATATTTTTAAATATAGTTCAAAAGTTAAATTAGTTAAACCTTTAGCTATCAGATAATTGGCAACATAATTCTTAATTTGTTCGGAAAGAGTAAAATAACTTAGAGGGGCGGGCATAATCGGATATTTTTGCCCGGTGAAAGTCATTGTATAATCATCAAAACAACCATCATTATAAATATAAAGACCGGTTATAAATCCGGGTTCATAGTTTTTAAGACAATGCGGATTAAATAAAATAGTGCTATCTAAACAATAATCTTTAATTAAAGAACTTAAATTTGGATTGCGACTTAAATCGGAAAAATTAATGGTAATACCATCATATTCTTGACTTAATAATTGCCAATTGATTTTTTCTGGAGTCACATAGCTTTTTTGAAATGTTATTAATTCGGGATCGCTAGTAATTTGATAAATTTTAGCATTGGCTTTTAATTCAATTAAAGTACACGGAATATTTGTTAAATCGGCATAACCTTTAAAGTATAAAAGATGGGGATGTTCAGATAAATAGCCGACCCACGCATTATAAACGGTATCATCTTTTTGTTCAGTTAACCATAAACCCCCATAAGGCTTTACTGAATACCCATTTTTGACTTGCCGAAATAAACAAGCCGAAATTTTATTAGTGCCGACATGTAAATATGTTGCCATCTTGCCACCTCTTTAGAAAAGTTATTCTAACATAAGTTCAGACTTTTTGCATTAAATTTTTGATTATGTTAATATTAATAATGGTGATGGTATGCATAATTTAGAAAAAAAATATATTACGCTTTTAATAAATAAATGTCTTAATTTTACCAATACTAAATCTGTATTAATTAATTATTATGAAGAAAATCGGCCCTTTATTAAAAAATTAGTCCGTGCTTTAGAAAAACTGGGCATTAAAGATATTTATTTAGACGAAGAAAATCCCTACCAATATCACGAATTATTAACTAAAAGTACCAAAGAAATAACTAATGATCCTTATTTTCATAAAGATGCTTATCGCGAATATGCATTAAAAAAGGCTAATTTTTTATTTTTAAAAGGGGAATATCCGGGGTTAATGGACGATTTAGATGTTAAAAAGGTCGCTTTAGCTAACAAATTAGCTTTAGCTAGTAAAGAAGATTTTTATGCAAAGCAAAAATTAAATCAAGTGCCATGGTGTATCGCGTGTTTGCCTAATAAAACATGGGCGAAGGCGCTTTTTCCCCGTGCCCATAATAGTTATGCTAAATTATTTAAATTAATCGCGTCTTTCTGTCTTTTAAATGAAAAAGATCCGTGTAAAGCTTGGGATTTATATCAAGCATCTAATCGAAAGTTAGTTGCTAAATTAAATAAATTACACATTAAAACTTTACATTATACTAATAGTTTAGGTACGGATTTTAAAGTTAGTTTAAGTCCTGATGCTATTTGGTGTGGGGTTGGTAATGATACTTTATGTATTGTTAATTTACCATCTTATGAAATTTTTACATCCCCTGATTATCGGAGTGGAGAAGGTATCATTTATACTTCGAAACCTTTATATCATCATAATCAAAAAATTGAGGGTATTTATTTAAAATTTAAAAAGGGTCAAGTAATTGCTTATGGGGCTAAGACGGGTGAAAAACTTTTAAAAAGTTTAATTACGAGTGAAGCTAATATGGCTTATTTAGGCGAAATTGCTTTAGTTGATCGAACTTCGCCCATTGCTCAAAGTGGGATAACTTTAGGCACTACCTTATTGGATGAAAATGCGGCTTGTCATATTGCTTTAGGGGAAGGCTTTCCCGAATGTTTAAAGGATGCCTTAACTTTAAATGATACCGAATTGTTAGAAAAAGGTTTAAATGTAGCCAAAAACCATGTTGATATGATGATTGGCACACCAGATTTAAAAATTGAAGCCGAAACATTTAAGGGGAAAAAAGTTACCATTTTTGTTGACGGTAAATTTGACATATAAGAAAAAAATTTGCGGGAATTTATTGCTATTTATTTGGAAATTGGATATAATAAGTCTATATTAAAAGGAGGATTCAATAAATGAAAGAAGCTACAGGAGAATTAAATATGACCGTTGTTACTGTTGTGGCTATTGCCGCGGTTGGAGCATTCTTTTATGCTTTTGTTTGGCCAAGCATTCAAACTAGTATCAAGAAAAATACTTGTGAAGCACAATGTAATGATACTAATAGTACTTGCTATGAAGAATGTATGGCTACAGATGAATCAAATAAATAAAATAAATGAAAGAGGCTACAGGAGAATTAAATAGCACGGTTATTGTAATTATATCTGTAGGGGTCCTAGCGACCTTTTTTTTCAGTTATTTGTGGCCTATGATTCATAATAATTTTCAAAAACAAGCCGATTGTAATCGGGCAACTTGTGATTGTAGTGAAAAGACTCGCGAAGGTAATGAAGGATATTGTTCTTGTACGGCGAGTGGCGTAGATGGAACATTTCGTTGCGTATATAAAGGATAGTGATTAGATGAAAGAGTCAATTAGTGTGGTAAGTATATTTCAAATTGTTATTTTATTTATTCTTTTATTCACGGCTATTATGTGCTTAACAATTAATAATGCTAATGCCTTTGGAATTAAAGATGAAATAACTAATCTTTTAGAATTAAGCGATGGTGAATTTTTAGAGAATGATAAACTAAATTCCGAAATAATAAATACCATGGAAAATAGTGCTTATCGAACCACCGGCAAATGTGCCGAAGGTTATACCGGATTTCAAAGAGATGGTACCAAAGTGAGTGGCAATGGTGCGGCTTCTATTTGCATTCGTTGTGTAGCCGTATCGGATGAAGTTACCAATTATTTAAATACAATTTTAGATAATAAAGTTGCTTCCCAAGGTAAAGTCAAAAGTTTTTATTATCAAATCGAAGTATTTTACCAATTAGATTTACCAGTAATTAAACAAGTATATGATTTTAAAACGAAAGGGGAAACCAAACTTTTATATAACGATGTCGCGGAGTTGTGTAAATAATGAAAGAGGCTATTGGTTCTACTTGGACAATTCAATTAATGATTATCTTTATTTTAATTTTCACTTGTTTTTTAACTTTAGTAATGAGTTATTCTCGGGCCTATTCCATTAAAAATGAAGCTTTGTCCATCACGGAAAAATATGAAGGTATTTCTTCGGAATCAGGCGAAATTTTAAATAATTTTTTAAAGGAAAATGCTTATAAAACAGTTGGTAAATGTCCTACTGGTTGGTGGGGAGCTAGCGATTTAGACGGTGAATTTGCCTTAGCGAGAGATAATCAAGAATATTATTATTGTTTTCAGGAAACTAGTTCTCCTAAAGGAACAATTACTTATGAATTAAGATTTTTTTATAAATTTAATCTTCCCGTATTGGGCGATATTACCACTTTTAAAGTTGACGGGACTACCAAAGCCTTTATTGGTAGTGAAAATAGAATGACAAAATAGAAAGGGATGAGAAAATGAACGGCATAAATGTAATTATTTCTAATAAAAATCAACCAATTTTAGTTAATTTGGATATTGATGTAATAAAACATATCACGGGGGAATTTACAATCGCGGAAATTGCCCAAGAATTTACCAATTTTTATTTTAATAAAATGATCATTGATATCACCGCGATTAAAGATTATGAAAATATTAATGTGATGCAAGCTTTACCAGTTAATTTTGATGCTTCCAAAATCATTTTATTATTAGATGATTCAGAAAAAGTCAATTCACCTTTATATATGTCCCAATTAGTTTCGATGGGGATATATAATTTTACAAAAAATGTTGATTCCATCAAATTTTTAATTGATAATCCTAATAGTTATAAAGATGTTGCGAGCTATCATCAATTAAATGCCGTGCCTACGGAACCGGTTTTTAACGATAATTCTTATACTAATGAACGCGGTTTTATTGGCCAAAGAGTGATTGGCTTTAAAAATTTAACCGATGGTGCGGGGTCAACAACATTAGTTTATTTATTAAAACAACATTTAGAAAAAAAATATAAAGTTAAAGCGGTGGAAGTTAATAGTAATGACTTTACTTTATTTGGGGATAAAAGTTTAGATTCCATTAGTAGTATGCAATTACCCCAATATATTGCCAGTCATAGTGAATGTGAAGTTATTTTAGTTGATTTTAATGGCGAACCCGATGATACTTTAAATGAAGTAATTTATTTAATTGAACCAGGTTTAACTAAGTTGAATAAAATGATTCGCCAAGATAATCATATTTTAGATAAATTAGCGGCCAAAAAAATAGTTCTTAATCGGAGTGCATTGAATGCCAAGGATATCGAAGATTTTGAACATGAAGCGGGAATTAAAATATTTTTTAATATTCCCAATGTTGATGATAAAGTTTCTAATCAAGAAGTCATAAATAATTTTTTAAAGGCTTTAGGTTTTAGCCGCATCGGCGATGATAGTCAAAAGGGGTTATTTAGTGTCTTTAAATAGGTGGTGAAAAATGATAGCGGATCTTAATTTTTGCTATAAGACAGCAACAATTTGGTATACAATAGGGCTAGTTATATTAGTCTTAAAAATTTTGGTACCTTTAATTATTATTATATTAGGTATTGTTGCTTTAGCTAAGGCAACAATTAGTAGTGATGAAAAAGAAATTAGTAAAGCATCTGGTTCCTTAATTAAAAAGTTAGCTTTAGGAATTATCATCTTTTTTGTTCCTACTATTGTTAGTGCCGTTTTTAATTTATTCGCGTCTTTCGCGGATTTCAGTAAGGATTATCAAAATTGCTTTGATTGTATCACCAAACCTTTAGGTAGTTGTGATACGAGCTATAAAGGGGATATTATTCCTACACCGCCAAATGAAAACTATAGTACGGAAAATATGCGACCATATGTGGTTAATATTGATACCAACAATGATGGCAAACCCGATATTAATATTGATATTGATGATGATGATAGTGCCGATTTGAATATTGATACGGATGAAGATAATGTCCCGGATTTAAATATCGATACGAATGATGATGACGATGCCGATATCAATATTGATACTAATGGTGATGAATATCCGGATATTAATATTGATTATCGTGGTAACCATGTTGCGACCTTTAATATCTTAAAAGAGGATGGTAATATTTATAATAAATTGAATCAAGATTTAAATAAAGATGGCAAATGTGATTTAAATTGTGATTATAATAAAGATGGCCATCCTGAAATAAATCTCGATTTAAATCGAGATGGCATCGCGGATATCAATATTGATATTAATAATGATAAAATTCCCGATTTAAATATTGATACTAAAGGGGATGGTAAATGTCATCTTAATTGCGATATCAATAATGATAAAGTGTGTGATTCTAATTGTGTCCTTTATTTAAATGGAGCACAACATGAATTAAATATTGATAGTGATAAAGATGGTAAATGCGACCTTAATTGTGATACTAATAATGATGGCAAACCCGATTATAATATTGATTATGATGGTAATAAAAAGGCCACTTTTAATCAAAAGGATACTAGTAATAAAATGACTAATGTGCTAAATCAAGATTTAAATCATGATGGTAAGTGTGATTTAAATTGTGACATTAATAATGATGGTTGGCCAGAAGTAGATTTAGATCTTAATGCCGATGGTAAGGCGGAAGTTAATTTAGATCAAAATCAAGATGGTTATCCGGATTTAAATATTGATATTAATGCCGATGGCGTCGCTGATATTAATGTTGATGATAATAATGATGGGGTATGTGATCGTTCTTGTATCGCTGATCTATTACCTTGAGAAGTTTTTGTCAAGTAACTATTTATTAGTTGACATCACATATTAATTAAGATAAAATAATAATAAGAGAAGGAGAGATGTATAAATGTTATTTTTAGATCCCGTTGTCCCAGGTGAAACTGCTACTGGTTTTTGTCATGAAACCGTAGTATTATGGCAATTTTTAGGAATTGTATTATTAGTATTAAAGATTGTTATTCCGCTTATATTAATTATTTTAGGCATGGTTGATTTAGGGAAAGCAGTTATCGCTAGTAAAGATGATGCTGTAAGTAAATCAGCAAAACAATTATTAATGCGTTTAATTGCCGCCATTGTGATCTTCTTTATTCCAACTATTGTATCTGCTGTGTTTGGTTTAATTGGCAGCTTTAATGATGAAGTACGAGATGACTATGAAATTTGTCGAACCTGTATTGAACACCCTAATCGGTCAGCTGATATAACTGGTTCTTGTAAATCATATATGTAAAAAACAATCCTACGGGATTGCTTTTTTTATGCCTAAAATGCGCATATTTTGACATGTTTTGTCGAAACGCTTGCAATTTAATAATTAATAGTTAAAATGATTCTTGAAAGCGGGTTTTGGTTAAAAAAATACATTTTATTTTATAACAATTAGTATAATTAATTTCCTGTCTATTTTGTTAAATCTTCTCATTATAAAAACTTCCAATCTACACTTACATCCACTACCTATAAAAATCCGCTTTCACATTTTTAATAGGTATGATAAAATAGCAAGTGCAAGGAAGTGATTATATGAACTTACCTGATCTATGTATCGCAAAAGATCGGCAAAAAACACCAATCAGTTATTTGGATATTAAACATGATTATCAACCAGTATTTAAAAATAAAAAATATTTTCTCCGGACTTATGGCTGTCAAATGAATGTTCATGATTCCGAAGAAATTAAATATTATTTAGAAGCTTTAGGTTTTGAAGCTACTGATATTTTAGATGAAGCTGACGTTGTGGTTTTAAATACATGTGCGATTCGAGAAAATGCTAAAGATAAAGTTTATGGTTATCTAGGACGCTGCAAACATTTAAAAAAACTTAAACCAGATTTAATAATTTGTTTATGTGGTTGTTTAATGGAACAACCGCATGAAATTGAAAATCTGCGGCATAATCATAGCTATATTGATATTATTATTGGGACGCATAATTTACATGATTTACCGGCCTTAATTATCCAAAAAAGTCCAGTACAACAAATTGAAGTTTTTTCGAATAGTGATCAAGTTTGGGAAAATGTTCGTTATGAAAGAGATTCTAAGGTCTGTGCTTGGATTAACATAACTTATGGTTGTGATAAATTTTGCACCTATTGTATTGTCCCTTATACGCGCGGCCGGGAACGCAGTCGAAAAATGGAAAACATTTTACAAGAAGTACAAGAATTAAAGGCCGCTGGTTATCAAGAAGTTACGCTTTTAGGGCAAAATGTTAATGCCTATGGTAATGATTTAAATTTAGGTTACGATTTTGCCACCCTTTTAGAAGAAGTAGCTAAAATTGGGATTCCGCGCATTCGTTTTGTCACTAGTCATCCGTGGAATTTTACGGATCAAATGATTGAAGTAATAGCCAAATATGATAACGTTATGCCGTATGTCCATCTACCGATTCAATCGGGGAGTGATGCCATTTTAAAAAAGATGAATCGCCGTTACACCATTGCCGAATATAAAGAATTATTTCATAAAATTAAAGCGAAAGTTAAAAATGTGGCCATTACGACTGATATTATTGTCGGTTTTCCCAATGAAACGGCAAAAGATTTTCAAGCGACATTAGATATTGTTAAAGAATGTGAATTTGATAATGCTTTTACCTTTATTTATTCCCCAAGAGTTGGTACTGCGGCGGCTTTAATGAAAGATGAAGTATCTATGGCTGAAAAACAAAAAAGATTAAAACAACTAAATGATTTAGTTAATAGTTATTCCTTAAAAAGTAATCAAAAACTTTTAGGCCAAACCGTTAAAGTATTAGTGACTGAAGCAAGTGAAAAAGACCAACATAAAGTTTGTGGTTATACCGAAACTATGAAACTAGTAAATATTGAAGGTGGTCAAGATTTAATTGGGAAAATCATTGATGTAACGATCACGGAAGCTAAAAGTTTTAGCCTCGATGGTATAGTAAAAGAAAAAGTTTTAACCAAATAAAAAACTCGATGTTTCGAGCTTTTTTATTTATTGGTAGCGAGAGGGGGATTCGAACCCTCGACCGATCGGGTATGAACCGATTGCTCTAGCCAACTGAGCTATCTCGCCAAGAACAAAAATATAATATCAAAAAAATTAACATTTGGCAAGCAAATTTAGATGTTTTTATTGAGAACTGGCGTTAAATATAGTATAATTTTTGTGAATATGATTGGGGATATGCAAAAATGAGCAAAAAAAATAATCAAAAAATTATAATTAGTAATGAAGAGTTAAAGCCTACCGTTTTATATACAATTAAAGAAAAAAAAGCCAGTTTATTAGGCGTCATAATTGTTTTTGCTTTATTTATTGGCGTGGTTTATTTTTTACCCCAAGCTACTGCTTTATATGAAAAATATACGAAAAAAGATGATATAACAATTCCTAGTGTTAAACCAAATGGTGATAAAGAAGATGACGACCAAGATGCCGATGTCCCCGATGTTACGTTAGTTAAATATAATTTAAGTGATAATCCGACAATTACGAATACCGACATAATAATCAGTGATTTTACTTTTCAAGATGGTACTTTAAATTTTAAAATTACCAATGCCAAAGCCACCGCGGCCAATTTAAAAAATAAAAAATATTATTTAGAAGTTTATAATACTAGTGATACGTTAATTAAAAGAATTAAAATTGCCGAAGATAATTATGCTGCGAGCGAAAGTAAAAATTATAGCTATCAATTAAATAGTACGAATGTAGGTTATTTTTACTTAAAAGAAATTGCCGTTGATAACTATCCAAATTTAAATTTAGAAGAAGTGGAAAATAGGGCCACTTTAACTTGTTCTTTAGATGATGAAATATTAGTTTATAGTTTTGAAAGTAAAGAATTAAAAAATATTAGTCATACTTTAACAATTAAAAATACGGTTAGTGATTATGCTAGTCAAATAACAACTTATCAAGCCTTGGCTACCACCTATAATGGCTATAATGGCGTAACGGCTAGTTTAAATGCTATCACGGATGGTTTTACTTTTAATACCACGCTTGATTTAACTAAGGCTAATATTAGCAATTTAAATAATAACAATTATTATGCCCATAAAACGAATCCAAATATTGTTAATTTTGAAATGGAAGCACGAGGTTATACTTGTAGTTAAGAGGAAGTTATGAATTTACACATAAATGATTTTGAAGGCCCCCTAGATTTATTACTCCATTTGGTCAAAACGGCTAAAATGGATATCTATGAAATTGATACGGCCTATATTATCGATACCTATTTAGAATTTATTAATTCTCTCGATAAAGAAGATTTAGATAATGCCAGTGAATATTTAGTCATGGCTAGTGAATTAATTCATTTAAAAAGCCGGTTACTATTAAATATCGATTCGCCAACCGAAGAAGATGAAGAATACACGATTAATAGTGAAGAAGATTTAAAAAATAAGTTAATCGAATACGAAAGATATAAAAATGTCACGACGGCTTTAAAAGAATTAGAAGAAAATCGGAGTGAATATTTTACGAAAATTCCCGAAGCGATTGGGGAATATATGGACGGAGAAAATAATAATTTTGATCGCCAAGACCCAACGATTTTAAGTAACATCTTGCAAGAACTCCAAAAAAGAATGCAATATCAAAAACCTTTAAATACCAAAATTACGCATCGCGAAATAAGTGTTGAAGATCGGACTAATTATATTCGTAATTATTTAAAAAAAAGGACTAATGTCAACTTTTGGGATTTATTTAGTGATTATAATAAAGATATGGTCGTGGCTACTTTTTTAGCAATTTTAAATATGTGTAAAAATGGGGAAATATTTTTATTACAAGAAAATAACTTTGATGATATACTAATTAAAAAGAAGGTGGATCATGAATAAAAATGCAATTTTAGAAGGCCTTTTATTTGTCGTGGGGGATGAAGGACTAACCTTAGAAGATATTTGTGAAAATTTAGCGATTGAACCGGCCGAAGCCCAACAATTATTAACCAATTTACAAAATGAATATAATAATGAAGAACATGGTTTAAGAATTAGCTTACTGGGTGGTAAATTTAAAATGACAACAAAGAAAGAACATAAGGATTATTACCAAAAATTACTTACGAATCCGCAAAATAATATTTTAAGTCAAGCGGCGTTAGAAACTTTAGCCATTATTGCTTATAATCAACCGATTACCCGAGCTGAAGTAGATGAAGCCCGCGGTATTGCTTCTATTAATATGATTCGTAAACTAATAGCTAAAGATTTAGTTAAAGTAAGTGGCAAAAGTTCTTTACCTGGTCGACCTAATTTATATCGCACAACTTCCTTTTTTCTCGATTATTTTGGCCTAAACTCATTAGATGATCTACCAACTTTAGATGCTTTACAAACGATTGATAAAGAAACTGATTTATTTAGTTCTAATTATAAAGAAATTGCAAATGAAGATTAATTTCCTAAAATTTCGTAAATTTTTAGACTAAATGCAGGTTTGTAAAAATTTATTTAATTTACAAGACTTATTTCCGAAAAAAAGATG
>CANQCH010000010.1 GCA_947589165.1 uncultured Bacilli bacterium | reverse complement strand
TGCGGCGCGGCCAGTCTTTTATCTCGAATCTGGCGTAAAACTATTAGAAGGAAAAGGCAGTAAGACCAATCCATATGTGCTTACATATGCCAAAATTCCTGGGACAGAATAAAAGATTATAAAGCTGAATTAAGGCATCGCCTGTCTACGCGCCTTTACGGTGCGAGGCAGGCGGGGTGTTGCTTTAAAAATAAAATATTAAAGGAAGTGATACTATAATTTAAATAATAAAAACTTTTTAATGCTTAATAAGCTTTAAAAAGTTGAAAATTTAATTTTTCAACTTAGGAAGTATTCAATATTAGGGTAATCTTAAGGTATAAATTCGCGTACTTCCGACAATTCCAACAATGCGTTCAATGTCAACATGGATGGCAATGTGAACAACAACAATGTCGACAATTCCAACAATGCGTATGCGGCGCGGCCATAGACCTTTATATAGTTCTAGTAATAATAAGATTAAGGTTTTATTTTGGATGAGATAAAGGACAAAGATTATCCTCGGAATGATTCCCAAAAATAGAATATGGACGAAAAGCTATACGTAGCTTTTCTGTTTGCCATATTAGTTATTAAAGTATTAAAAAGGAGTAAATTATGAGAAATTATAGTGTAGATTTATATAAAACGGGCAAATTTTATAATTCTTTTAATGATGATGGAATAATAATTCATTATTTGTTAGGATACAAATATGTTGATTATAAAAAAAGTATCGGTTTTCCCGAAAGTGCATTAAATAAGGTTAAAGAAGTGCTAGAAAAAAATAAATTAAGTTATAAAATATATGAAAAAAGTACAATGATTACTGAATATAAAGGCATCAATAAAAATTATAATATAGTATTAAAAAAGGCTTTAAATAATTTAGAAATCGAAACAAGAGTTAATCGGTTAAAAGAAAAAATTGAAAATTTAAATACTCAAGAATTAGAAAACATAATTGAGGCTATTGAAAATGGCAATTTTTAATCAGACAAAGTTTCAAATAATTAATAATATAAAAAAATATATTATTGAATTAGAAAAAATAATTATAACTTTTCCCAAAAAGGATATTATAACCAGAAACATGATGTATAATGATGCTTTAACATTATTAGAATTAATTTATAAGGCAAACTATGAGCATAATTTGGAAATAAAGCATCAATATCAAATAGAAGCTTTAGCCAAAATAAATAAAATAGATTTTTATCTTGAAAGAGCTTATAAATTAAAATATATAAGTGAAAAAATTTTAATTAATAAAAGTAACGAGCTAATAAAAATAAATAAAATGATTTATAGTTGGTGCTTCAATGAAAATTAATTTCGAGAATTTATTGGCTGTATATGAACAAGAGATAAGTAAAAATGTAAAAAATAAAAATAAAATCTATAATTTTGATATAAATAAAATGCAAAATATTAGTAATATTATAAAAATGTTAGAAAATGGCGAGATTGGGCATAAATATTATAATATTTTTTTGATTTACGAACCTAAATGTCGTTTAGTAATGAGTTTAAGTATCAAAGATAAAATAATTAATCATTATGTGACGAGATATATTTTAGAAACTAAATTGACAAAATATTTAGATGAACGGAATGTTGCCACTCGAAAAAATATGGGAACTAGTTTGGGAACAAGATTAGTGAAAAAATACTTGATATCATTGAAAAATAAATTCCCAATATTTTATATTTTAAAGATAGATATTGAAAAATATTTTTATAAAATTGATCATTATATTTTAAAAAAAGAAATAAAGGATAAATTAACTGATGAAGAATATTATTTGATAAGTCAAATAATTGATAGTACCAATAAAGATTATATTAATAAAATTATAAATAAATATCGAGAAAAATTAAACATAGATATTCCTATTTATGCCAATGGTAAAGGTTTACCTATCGGTAATATGACAAGTCAGTTTCTTTCAATATTTTATTTAAATCGTCTAGATCATTTTATTATTCATAATTTAAAATGTAAATATTATGTGCGCTATATGGATGATTTTATTATAATGCATCCAAATAAAAAATATTTACAAAAAATAAAAAATATTATTATAAAAAAATTACTTAATGAATATAAA
Organism: uncultured Bacilli bacterium; assembly: GCA_947589165.1. Lineage (GTDB taxonomy): Bacteria > Bacillota_I > Bacilli_A > RF39 > UBA660 > Onthocola_B. The sequence goes on along the minus strand of CANQCH010000010.1, from coordinate 14,252 downwards.
TTAAAAGTCAATAAGAAGAAAACTTTTATTGTTAATTCATTAAATGGCTTTTCCTTTTTAGGATATAATTATAAGATTATTAATAATAAAGTTGTTATAAAAATAAGTCGCAAAAAATTAGAGACAATTAAGAAAAAATTAAAATTAATTAAATATAATTTAGATATGGAAAAAATTAGTTTTAATCAAGCTTTTTGTAGTATTATGACCTATATGTATAGTTATAAATATGCTAATAATATTAGAATAAAAAATTTGATTGCTAGGTATTTTTATTATGAAAAATAGATATTGGTTTTTTAAAAAAATGTTTGCTGATTATGGTATATTTTTTCTTAAAAATAATAAATATTATACATTAGGAATGGATAAAATAATGCTTAATTATTTACCGAAAATTAATTATGTGGTCATTAATGAAAATAATGATATTACAGTAGTAAAACAAAAGCATAATGCCTATCGGGAAATTTATCTAAAAGAGTCTTTAAAAGAAGTTTTGGCGGCAAAGATCAAAAAATATTGGTAGGAATACTAATATTTTTTTTGATTAAACAAGGTTTTAAATATTAATTTGCTTATAAAAATATAATGTAGTATAATTAATTTACCAAAGAGGTGAAAATAATTTGAAAAAATTAAAGGAAATATGGCAAAAAAATCGGATATTAGTTGTTTTAGTCGCCATATTAATTGTGTGCTTTATTACAATTTGTACCGTGGTCGTAACCTACTTTTTTGGGGGTAGTGAAACAGTATATGGGGATCGCTTAAAGGATATTGATAAGTATCCCATCACCGATGATTTTAAAAAAGAATATATTGCTAATTTAGAAAAAGATGACAAAATAGAGAAAGTAACGTTTAAAACTAAAGGACGAGTTATATATATTCGGATGCAATTTATTGATGATTATGCTTTAGTAGAAGCGGAAAGTAAGGCATCTGCCTCTTTAACTAGTTTTGCCGAAGATATTTTAGGATATTATGATTTAAACTTCACTTTAGTAAGTGATAAAACCGAAGATAGTGAAGGATTTACAATTATGGGGGCTAAGAATAGTAATCGGGAAAGTATTGTTTGGAACAATAATACCGTTACAGAAAGTGAAGAAGATTAATGAAGAAGAAACGAAATATTATTATTGGCCTTATTTCTTTAATCGTAGTTGGTTTAGTTGCCATCTTAATCTTTTGGCTTTTAAATGATAAAAATAAATTAACGGTCCAAGAAAGAGCTTGGTTAGATGATAATGTTAATACCATTCAAAATATTAATATTATTAATAATGCCAATGTTTTTGGAAAAAATGCGACCGGAATTTTTTACGATTTTTTAAATGATTTTTCTTTAGAGTATGGAATGCAAATAAATCCTATTACTTATACAACTGATGCCATGCCTAGTGGCATTGCTTTAGGGGTAAAAAATGAAATTGGGGCTAAAGACATCGTTTTTTATACTGATCATTATGTTTTAGTTAGTAGTAAAGATGAAACTATTAGAGATCTAAATGATTTAAAAGGAAAGACGATTGGGGTTTTAAATCTTAATTATAATTATGTGGCTAATTATCTTAAAGATGTAACTTTAAATAGTTATGAAAATAAAGAAGCTTTAACTAATGCTTTAGGTACGGAAGTCGAATATTTAATTGTGCCTTTAATGCAAAGTTTAGATGAAATATTAAGTAAAAATTACTTTGTTTTATATCATTTTGGTGATATTAAAAATTACTATGTTATGCAAACAACTGATGAAACTTTAAGTATTATCTTAACTAAATATTTTTATAAATGGCAAGATAATATTACGAATTATTTTAATGATCATGAATTTAGTTTATTCGTGGAAACGTTAAAGGTTAGTGAATCAGAAATTGCGAAATTACAAAGTGTAGTGCATAATTATGGTTTTGTCAATAATAGTCCTTATGAAGTAATCATGGGGGGCGAATATGGGGGAATAGTTGCGGTTTATTTAAGTAACTTTAGTGAATTTGCCAATGTGGAATTTAAGTTTATTAAATATGCTAATATGACTAAATTTAAAGAAGCTATTGCCAATAAAAAAGTTAATATGTACTTTAATTATGCTAATTTAAAAAATGATGATCCTCTCGTGAAAGGACCAGTTATTCCTTATGTTATTGCTTCTTTTAAAGATAATAGTGCGGTTATTAATTCTCTAAATTCTTTAGCTAATAAAACTGTTTATGTGGAAAAGGATAGTAAATTACATGAATATTTAAAAACTTTACCGGGGGTTACGATTAAGACCTTTACCCAAGTAAAAGAACTAGCTAAAGTAAAAAAGATGGATGAAAGTTATTTATTAATTGATAAAAATGTTTATTTGTATCATGCTGATAGTGAATTAAAAAAATATGCGGCCCGATATGAAGGTTATTTAAATGGTAACTATGAATTTAAGCTTAATGATGAAGAAATATTAAGTAAATTATTTAGTAATTATCTTAAAACGTTAGACTTTAAAGAAATGGAAATCATTGGTTTACAAAATCATGAAGCTACGGTTAAAGCCGGTTCCATCATGAGTAGAATTGCAAAATATATTATTTATTTAATTGTTATTGTTTTAATCATTATGTTAATTTTAATTCGGAAAAGTCGGAAAATTACGATTGCCCGTCGAATTAAAAAAGATGATAAAATGAAATTTATTGATCAATTAACCAGTTTAAAAAATCGGAATTATTTAAGTGAAAATATTAGTGTTTGGAATAATAATACGATTTATCCTCAAGCAATTGTTGTGATTGATTTAAACCGGTTACAAGAAATTAATGATTTACATGGTTATGAAGAAGGGGATAAACAAATTCAAGCCGCGGCGAATGCTTTAATTAAAACCCAATTAGATAATAGTGAAATTATGCGGACAGATGGTAATGAATTTGTTATCTATATCGTCGGCTATAACGAAAAACAAATTACCAATTATATTCATAAATTAAGTAAAGAAATTAATAAATTACCATATGATTTTGGAGCTGAATTTGGTTGGAGCATGATCATGGATAATATTAAAACGATTGAAGATGCGATGAATGAAGCCGTGGAAGATATGAAGAAACAAAAGGCAAATGAAAATGAAAAAGAAACTAAAAGATAGTTTTCAAGAGTTTTGGGATAACTTTAAAGTGGCTATTCGCAAACCGGAAATGGCAGTGTTACCCGGACATTTAGCCTTCTTTTTCGTTTTAGCTTTAGTGCCAACTTTATCGCTTATTAGTTATGGAGCCGCCGCGTTAAATTTATCGACGGATGCGTTATATAATTTTTTATCGACGGCTTTTTCCCGTGATATTGCCGATATGCTTTTAGGGGGATCATCCGTTCATCTTAATGGTTGGACTTTAATGATTACATCTATCGTCGGTTATTTTATGGCCTCTAATGGTGCCGCTTCCATCATCATTACTTCGAATGCTATTTATGGGGTGGAAAATGGTAGTTTTCTTAAAAGACGGATTAAAGCGATTATCATGACCTTTTTCTTAATTGTCTTATTCGTCTTTATGTTAGTCATTCCTGTTTTTGGGAGTCGAATTATTGGGTTACTTCAATTTACGAATTTTTCGGACAAACTCATCGGGGATATTACGTATGTAATTAATTTATTACAAGGCCCAATTACGTGGTTAATTATTTACTTTTTAATAAAAATTATTTATACTTTGGCCCCAAATAAAATGGTCAAAAGTAAATCAGTTGGCTATGGTGCTCTTTTTACAAGTTTCGGTTGGATCATTGCTACTTATATTTATTCCGTTTATGTTACGCATTATGCTGATTATACGGCCTTTTATGGTGGCCTAGCGAACATTGTTATTTTAATGTTATGGTTTTATTTACTGGCTTTTATCTTTACCATTGGCATTGCTTTAAATTATCGGAAAGAAGAAATAGAATTAGAAAAAACTGGTACTTTAAAACAAGCGAAATAGGTTATATTAAAAATATGTACTACAGGTATTACTAAAGTACATATTTTTTCTTTAATATCGATACGTATTTTTTACGTTAGCTATTGAAGAGTAATATCTAAAAAATCCCAAAAATATGGGATTTTTTATTGACGCGAAAATTATTTTTTGTTATAATATTTTCTTCGCTAAAAGGAGGGTAATATGGCTACACAATATTTATTAGCTTTACAATTACAAAAAGGGCAAGAAGTATACATTGATATTTCGGCTTTAGCGATTGCCCAAAATTTTAAACCGGCATCCTTAATGGAAATTGATGCCTTTACGATGTGCTTTACCAAAGAAGAAATAATTAAAGCCATCGCTGATGCTAATATTGCCGATGGTTTTTTAATGGGTAACTTATGTATTATTGGTTTAGAAGGAAAAAATAAACATGTTTTACCAGTTTTAACTAAAGATCTAGGCGGCAATTTTAAAATTGAGCAATATTTAACAAATAATTTATCCAATAAAGCTTTAATGAATGATTTGGTAAATAAATTTAATAGTTTAAGTCCGGTTGCTGAATTAAAACAAAGTTTAAAAGAAGCCTTTAAAGCTAGTGATGTGATGGGAATTTGTGCCGTTATTAGCGAGTTACCTTACGAAAAACTTCGGGAACTTATTTGTTATTTATTAAATAATTTAGAAAAAGAACAAAAAAAGCATTACGAATTAAAATTAGATAAAGCGGCTTAAATTGTCAAATTGTTGTCTAAATGGGGAATCTTTTATTAATTTAAAAGAAAATATTATATAATAATATAAAGAGGGATAAATTATGTTTAAAAAAAAGAACGAAATAGATAATGAAGGCTTAAATGAAATTATTTATTTAGGTCGCAGTATTTTAAAAGTCTTATTCGTCGCTTTAATTATTGGAATTATTGGGGCGGTCGTGGCCGTTGGCCATTTACTCGGCGTTTTTTCCTTTTTAGGTAGTGTCTTAAAAATATTATCGCCTTTATTTATTGGCTTTGTTATTGCCTGGTTATTTGCACCCTTTGTCGATAAAATGGCGAAAAAAGGGATGCCTAGGATTTTAGCTTCCATCTTAGTTTATGTGATCTTTATTATCTTTTTAGTTGTTTTTATTCGGATTTTTATTCCCGTCTTATATGAAGAAATTAATGAATTATTAAAGACTTTACCAAGTATTATTAGTAAAATTACCGATTTTATTAATACGACTTTTACAAAAATTAAGATTGAAGGTATTGATATAGCAAGTATTAAAGATAATATTTTAATAAATATTAATAATTATGCTAAAGGCTTATCGGAAAGTTTACCTAATACTTTAATGACGACCATTTCTTCGTTAGCATCAGGCGTTGGAAATATCTTCTTTGGTTTAATTATTGGTTTATATATGTTATTTGATTTTAATAATCTAACGAAAACGTTAATTAAATTTTTACCAAGAAAGTATCGGGAAGAAACGGCCACTTTATTAGATAATATTGGTCGCGAAGTTCGTAAATGTGTGAATGGTACTTTGTTAGTGGCTTGTATGGTCTTTGTTTGTGATGTGATTGGTTTTAGTATTGTTGGCTTAAATGCCGCGTTACTTTTTGGTCTATTTTGTGGCATTACCGATTTAATTCCTTATATCGGGCCCTATATCGGAACTGCCACGGCGACAATTGTCGGTTTAACCCAAAGTCCTTTGACCGGGATCTTAGTCTTAATCATTGCGACGATTGTTCAATTTATCGAAAGTTATGTTTTACAACCAGTTGTCATGAGCAAAGCAACTAATTTACATCCGGTTGTCATTATTGTCGGCTTATTAATTTTTGGTCATTTCTTTGGGATCGTCGGCATGATCTTAGCCACTCCAATTTTATCCATCATTAAAGTTATTTGGCAATTTTTAGATAATAAATATGACTTTTTTGAAAATAATGATTTAAAAGTGGAAAAAGCCCTTAAATAAATTGCTTGGAAATTTAAAATATGATATATTAAAGTTGTAATCGGTGAAAAAAGATCTGATATAGGGAATATTAATAGAGAGTTAGTGGTTGGTGGAAACTAATAAAAGGAAATATATCGGGCTGCTTTTGGAGATTAATCGGCGCAAGTCGTTAAAAATGAAGAGAAAAAGAAAGGATGGTACCGAGCCTTAGGGCTCTCCTTAAAGGAACCATCTTTTTTTAAAAAAAGGAGAGGAAAATGAAAATATTTGTAGTGGCCGGGAAGGCCGGAAGTGGTAAAAGTTTAGTGGCAAAATATATTAATGAATACTATATTTATAAGTTAGAAAATTGTGTTGTTACTAATTATAGTAAATATTTAAAAAATTTTGCGGTCGAATTAACGGATTGGGATGGAATTGGTGAAAATAAGCCCCGGAAGTTTTTACAAGATTTTGGTTCGTTAGTTCGAAATTACAATAAAGATTTTTTAACTAAAAGAATGATTGAAGACATTAATATTTATGAACAATATGGCATTGATACCGTTATTATTGGGGATGCGCGAATGCCTGAAGAAATTGAAGCTTTAAGAGAAAATTTTGATAATGTTTATAGTCTTTATGTTGAAAATCAATTTGCCCCAAGTAAATTATCGGTAGAAGAACAAGCTCATATTACCGAAATTGCGTTAGAAAATTATAATGATTTTGATTATACGTTAGCTAATGATGGTAGTACCGATGATTTAAAGGATAAAGTATTTAAATATTTAGAAGGGATAAAATAATGCAAAAATTTGAACAACAAAATTTAAAGGATTTATACATTGATTTTTTTGTTAAACGGGGTCATAAACAAATTCCGAGTGCCCCTTTAGTGCCGGAAAATGATCCTTCCGTTTTATTTAATACGGCGGGGATGCAACCTTTAATTCCTTATTTAATGGGCCAAGCTCATCCTTATGGAACAAGATTATGTGATTATCAAAAGTGTTTAAGAACCAATGATTTAGATGCGATTGGTGATACGACCCATCATACTTTTTTTGAAATGTTAGGCAATTGGTCCTTAGGAGATTATTTTAAAGATGAATCTATTACGTGGAGTAAGGAATTTTTAACCGAAGTTTTAAATATTCCGGTGGAAAAATTAGCGGTCACCGTTTTTAAAGGTAATAAAGATATTCCTTTTGATGCCGAAAGTTATCAAAAGTGGTTAAGTTTAGGGATTCCGGCATCCAGAATTGCCCAAACCGAAGAAGATAACTTTTGGATTGCGGGAGAAACTGGACCATGTGGTCCCGATACCGAAATTTTTTACTTTCGGAGTGATGATCCCGTTCCTGAAGTCTTTGATCCTGATGATGAAAGATGGGTTGAAATTTGGAATAATGTCTTTATGCAATATTATAAAGATGCTAGTGGTAAAGTAACAGAATTACCTAAGAAAAATGTCGATACCGGCATGGGTGTAGAACGGACCACTGCCATTTTAGAAGGCGTTAATGATAACTATGCTTCTAGTATTTGGGCGGATGTGATTGCTTTAATCGCCGATATTTCAGGCTTAAGTTATACGGGCCATGAAAAAAGTATGCGAATCATTGCTGATCACTTACGGACTGCCGTCTTTTTAAGCGCCGATGATGCGGGTATTAAACCAAGTAATACCGATCAAGGTTATATTTTACGCCGGCTTATTAGAAGAGCCATTCGGCATGCCAAAAATTTAAATATTGCGATTGATAGTGATTGGGAAAGCCAAATTGCCAAGTTAATAATTGCCAAGTATGCTAAATATTATCCCGAATTAACGAAAAATGAACAAGTAGTCTATACGGTTTTAAAAGAAGAAAAAAGTAAATTTAATCGCACTTTAGAAAAAGGTTTACGGGAATTTGCGAAAGCAACTCAAAATAAAAAGGAAATCGATGCCTTAACGGCTTTCCATTTATATGATACTTATGGTTTTCCAATTGAATTAACGGTGGAACTTGCTAAAGAAAAAAATATTACGGTTGATACGGAAGGTTTTAAAGAAAAATTTAAGGAACATCAAGAATTATCGCGAACGGCATCAGCCGGTAAATTTAAAGGTGGCCTAGCGGGCAATGGTGTAATTGAAACCAAATATCACACCGCCACGCATTTACTAAATGCCGCCTTAAAACAAGTAGTTGGTTCTTTTGTTCATCAAAAGGGCAGTAATATTACTAGTGAAAGAATGCGTTTTGATTTTAGTTGTGATCATAAATTAAGTCCTGAAGAATTAAGTAAAACGGAAGATCTTGTTAATGCTTGGATTAAAGAAGGAATAGAAGTAACTGTTAAAGAGATGCCTAAACAAGAAGCTTTAAATAGTGGGGCCGAATGCATGTTTATTGAAAAATATCCGGATATCGTTACGGTTTATAGCATTGGTGATATTTCGCATGAATTATGTGGCGGTCCGCATGTCAAAAATACTAACGAATTAGGGCACTTTAAAATTATAAAAGAAGAAAGTTCTTCCGCGGGGGTTAGAAGAATAAAAGCGGTTTTAGAAGAAAAGGAAGATTAACCACAATCTTCTTTTTTTTGTTATAATGGATATGGTGAGATAAATGATTATACCTGTAACTAGTCCCGATGATTGTCTTATTTGTGATAATTTTTTAACTATGTTAATTCAAGATGAAAGACAATATGATGATTCGATTGATCCAAATTTTGTTGTTCAAGATTATTTTGTTAATATGCTTAATAATGATAATATTTTATTAATTTATAAAGATAAGGGATCATCTTTAGGTTACACTTTTGGACGTAAAATTAATAATGATTATTTAATTGATGGTTTATTTGTTGCTAAAGAATATCGCCAAAAAGGGATTGCAACAGCCTTAGTAAAAGATTTAATAAAACGCATTCAAAGTAAGGGTGATTTTCCCATTTTAATTAATGTTGTTAAAGCTAATACAAAGGCTTATAATTTATACCAAACTTTAGGTTTTACTATCCAAAGTGCCAATCGGCATAAATACACCATGATTTATGATGATAAAAAGGAAAAATAATTATTGCTCTTAAAATAATGCTTATGATATATTATTAACAAGGAAATATTCTCGCTTACGGATGGTGCGAGTAATAAATGATTCCGAAAGTATATGAGAAGATTCTATTTTAGAGTCTTCTTTTTTTGGGGGGATTATGAAAATTCAAATTGGTTACTTATATCATATTAAAAATGAATTTTGTTCTATAATTGAAGATAAAAATTTAATGGCAAATCATGAAAATAAGGGAAAGCGGCCTTCTTATTTTGTGGTTCAAGAAAAAGGAATTAATTTATTTTTTGTTAATGCGGTGGAGATAAAGAAAAAACTTACTGAAAAAAACTTGGTTAAAAATTAAAAAAATTTTAAATTTCCTTTTTTACTTTAACTATTTTTACAGTATAACCTAAAGGACCTAGAATTTCTAATAATGATTTAATCGTGGGGGAACTACTACCATTTTCAATCCGAGCAATTTTCGTTCTCGAGACCTTTGAATATTTAGAAAATAATTCTTGCGTTAAATTATTTTCTTTCCGAAAACGAATAAATTCTTTAATAAACATTTCATTTAATTCTTCGGGATTAAATGATGTTTTTATATAGTTAATATCATAGTCCATATGTTTCACCATAAACATTGTATCATATTTGATACAAGAAATGTAAAGTAATATTGAAATATTACTTTTTTTATTTTATATTTTAATTAGAAAATACGGAGGATAATATGGAAAAAGAAATTAGATACCCAAGTAGTATGTATCATGAAAGAAATGAAAAATTTGCTCATCGTCATCCGATTATACCAAGTATTAACTTTTATAATGTTTTAAAAGTTATGACTTTAAATAATCGTGATAGAATTGCTGTTAATTGTTTAAATTTAGAAGTGACATATCAAAAATTAATTGATGATGCCGTTATGTTTTCTAAAGCTTTTAAAGAATTAGGAATAAAAAAAGGCGATATTATTAGTATTTCCTTAACTAATGTATATCACGCCATTGCAGCTTTTTGTGCGGCTAATCGAATCGGTGCGGTTGTTACTTTTTTAAATCCCCAATCGACAATTGAGCAAGAAATTCGTTATCTTAATGAATTTGAAAGCCCTCTTTTTATTAATTTAGCTAAAAATAAGCAATATAATGATAATTTAAGAAATAAAACTAAAGTAGAAAATATAATTAGCTTGGATCCTTTAGATGTTGAAAAAAGAGATTTTGCTAGTTTAAAAAATTCCGGTTACCATAATGATATTTCTTTTAAGGAATTGAGTTCTATTGCTTCTTATCAAAAAGGTAAAAAATTAACTTTAGGAAGTGGTAAAGATGATGCTTTAATTTTATTTACTAGTGGTACAACTGGTATTCCAAAAAGTGTTGTTATAACTAATGAAAATATTTTAGCATCTGGAATATATATGAAAAATTCTAGCCATATTGTTGTTGATGAAACTACAAAAAGTTTAGTAGTTGTTCCATTTTCATATCCTTATGGTTTTTGTACATCAACTTTAATGTCTTTACTTTGTGGTATGCAAGTAATCTTAGCACCAACTTTAAGTAATGATAATATTAGTTATTATTATAGAAAAAATCCTAATTATGTATTTGGTAGTCCGGCATTTTTGGAATTAACAAAACGTAATATGCCTCAAAAACAAGACTTATCTGCTACAAAAGTATTTATTTCTGGTGGTGATTTCTTGTTCGATAAAGAAATTAAAGAAGCTCAAAAATTTTTTACTGATCACAACGCTACAGTAGAAATATGTAATGGTTCAGGAAATGCTGAAAGCGTTGGGGCTAGTACTAATTCAGTTGGAATTCCTTATCGAGCTGGGACAGTAGGAAAAGTTTTAACCGGAACAATGCCAATTATTATTGATCCTGAAACTAAGGAAGAACTACCTTATGGTCAAGAAGGCGAATTATGCATTAGTGGAAAACACATATTTAGAGAATATTACCATGCTTCAGATTTAACTGCTGCAGCTAAATTTAATTATCGCAATCGGGAATATATTCATACGGGTATGATGGGAATTTTAGATGAAGATGGTTATTTTACTATAACAGGTAGAACATCAAGATTTTATATAAATGGCGATTTAAATAAAATTTATTTAGAACGTGTTCAAAAAATAATTTCTTTAATTAAAGGAGTGGAAAGTTGTATTGCTGTTCCTAAGCCTGATCCTAATAATTTATATACTTGTAAAGTATATGTAGTACCGACTAAAGATGTAACAGACATGGACAGTTTTATAACTTATTTACAAGAAAGTTTTACTAAGCAAATGGTTGATATTAATGGTGATGTAGTGCAATTAAAACCTTTTGAAATTCCAACTAATATTGAAATAATTGAAAAATTACCACGTAGTGCGGAAAAAGGCGATAAAATTGACATTGCTTATTTAGAACAAAAAGCTCGTGAAGAAAGTGCAATGGAATTAAAACTAAAAAAATAATGTTTTTCTAAAAAACATTATTTTAAGTGTTATAATATTTATAATAAAAGTATAATAAGAGGTGATTAGTATGGGAACGGGTATCCTTTTTCCCGCGAGTGCATTGTTATTTAGTATTTTAATTGTTATTCTATTTTTTTCGAAAGAACATTATAAAACGGTTGAAACAAAATTATATGGTTATTTAATTATTACTAATTTAATTGGTTTAATTATTGAATTGCTTTGTACGTTCGCATCTTATATTTATAAAACTAATCCCATTCTTAGTGTTTTAATTTTAAAATTATATTTGGTTTATATAATTACATGGGCATTACTTTTTACTGTTTATGTTTATTATATTTCGACTTCTCCTGAAAAAATGGTGAAAAGAGCTCGTGGAGGAATAATAATATCATCTTCATTTTGGCTATTTTCTGTTATTATGATTTTTGTTCTTCCCATTGATGTAATTATACAAAATAATTTTCAAACAAGATATACGGCAGGACCAAGTGTAGATTTTACATACTTTATGTCATTTGTTTTAGTTATTGTGATGATTTATTGCTTATTAAAAAATATAAAAAATTCCAAAAATAAAAAATATGTTCCGTTATTTGTTTTTTTAAATTTAGGATTTGTCGGAATGATTTTTCAAAAATTTAATCCGAGCATTTTATTAATGACATATATTGAAACATTTGTGTCAGTTTTAATGTATCATACCATTGAAAATCCTGATGTTAGAATGATTGAGCAACTTAATATTGCTCGAGATCAAGCAGATAAAGCAAATCGGGCTAAAACAGAATTTTTATCAAATATGTCACATGAAATAAGAACACCATTAAATGCCATTGTTGGTTTTAGTAATTTACTGTTAGAAGATAAAAATCTTCCTGATGCAAGTAAAGATGAAGTAAAAGATATTATCATGGCTAGTGATAATTTACTGGAAATAGTTAATGGTATTTTGGATATTTCTAAAATTGAAGCTAATAAGATGGAAATTGAAGATAAAGAATATGGCATCAAAAAAGTAATAGATGAATTAGTTAAATTAACGAAAGGAAGAATTGCCGAAAAACCGATTGAATTTAAAGTAAGTATTGATGAAACAATTCCTCCGGTGCTATATGGTGATGCTCAAAAAATAAAACAAATATGTGTTAATATTTTAACTAATGCAGTTAAATACACCAAAGAAGGTTGGATTGAATTAAAAATAAATCATGTGGTTAAAGATGATATATGTCGCTTGATTATTTCCGTTGAGGATACCGGAATTGGTATTAAAGAAGGTAATATTAACCGGTTATTTGATAAATTTGACCGGCTTGATATTTCCAATACGGCGACAATTGAAGGAACGGGCTTAGGTTTAGCGATAACGAAGAAATTATTAGATTTAATGGGTGGTAAGATAGTTGTCCAAAGTGTCTTTGGAAAGGGCTCACGTTTTACGATTTCTTTAGATCAAAAAATTGTGAAAAATCCAACTATTAAATTAGATGAAGATGTAAAAGTTGAAGCAAAGGTTCAAATTAGTAGTGAAAAATTAGTTTTAATCGTCGATGATAATAAAATTAATTTAAAAGTTGCTGAAAGATTATTGGATAGTTATGGAATTAAAAGTGTTTCGGTTGATAATGGTTATGCCGCAATCGAAAAAATAAAAAATGGCGAAAAATATGATCTCATTTTAATGGATGATATGATGCCTAAATTAAGTGGGACTGAAACTTTCCATGAATTAGAAAAAATTCCTAACTTTAAAATCCCGGTTATAGCCTTAACGGCCAATGCTTTAACCGGTGAAAAAGAAAAATATTTAGCCGAAGGTTTTAATGATTATTTAGCTAAACCAATTGATAAAGAAGAATTAAATCGCATAATCAATAAATATTTAAATCAAGAATAAAGGAAAGGAAGGTAAAAATGAAAGATGTAAATGTATTGATTAATGAAGGTGTCGATGTTAAAAAGGCTTTAGAATTATTTGGGGATATGGAAACTTATAATTCGACTTTAGAAGTTTTTTTACAAGAAATTGATGGTAAATTACAAAAGATTAAGGAATGTAAAGAAATTGGCGACATGGCTAATTATGCTATATTAGTTCATTCCCTAAAAAGTGATGCTCGGTATTTTGGCTTTACGACGCTAGCTGATATTGCTTATAAACACGAAATGGAAAGTAAAGCTAACAATATGTATTATGTTACGAGTAATTACGATGAATTAATCACGGAAGCTAAAAAAATAGTTAATTTAGTGAAAAAATATATGGGAAGAGAATATACGGAAGAAGCTATTAACGTCGAAGTAAAAAATAAAGATAAAGCTATTTTAGTTGTTGATGATTCCGATATTATTCGAAGTTTTATTAATAAAATATTTAGTAATGATTTTGATGTTATTATTGCCTCTGATGGCCGGGAAGCTTTAAATATTTTAGATAATCCGGATGAAAGAACGCGAATTAAAGCTATTCTTTTGGATTTAAATATGCCTAATGTTAATGGCTTTGAAGTTTTAGATATTTTTAGAGAAAAAGATATGTTTAAAAAATTCCCCGTTTCTATTATTACCGGTGTTGATGATAAAGAATCAATTGCCAAAGCTTTCACTTATCCTATCGTTGATATGTTAACGAAGCCATTTAATGAACGAGATGTTAAAGCTATTGTTGAAAAAACATTAAATAGTAATATTTAAAAAAGCAAGTGTTTTGCTCCAATTTATCAAAACACTTGCTTTTTCTTTATAAAAAATTAAAAAATTTTTATTAAATTATAGTATAATGTAAATACATTTATTATTTTTTATAAAAGTGG
>CANQCH010000009.1 GCA_947589165.1 uncultured Bacilli bacterium | reverse complement strand
TTGAAGAACGGCTCACCAAAATTATTAAAGAATTAGAAACTCATCCCGAATATATTTTATTTATCGATGAAATTCATGCTATGGTTAATGCTGGTGGGGCAGAAGGAGCCATTAATGCGGCCGATATTTTAAAACCTTATTTAGCTCGGGGTACCATTAAATGCATTGGGGCCACCACAACGTATGAATATAATAAATTTATGGCTCAAGATAAAGCTTTAGCCCGGCGGTTTGAAACGATTAATGTTTTAGAACCTAGTGGAGAAGAAACCATAAATATTTTAAAAAAAGTTAAAACTAATTACGAAAAACATTACAATATCAAAATTCGCAATCAAGACATTGAAAAAATTGTTTATTTAACGAATAAATATATTTATACCGAAAAAAACCCTGATAAAGCTTTAGATGTTTTAGATTCCGTTTGTGCGATGTTAGCTATCAACCAAGAAAAGCAAAATAATCCCAATATTTATAAACATAAAATTAGCGAAATTCAAGTCGAAAAAGAAAATTATATTAAAGAGAATAATTTTTCGGAAGCCATTAAAATGTATAAGAATGAGAAAAAACTTTATTTACAATTAGCTAGTTTAGAAAAGAAAAAATTAACGACGATTAAAGAAAAAGATATTTATTATGTCCTTAGTAAAAAAATAAATATTCCGATGCCAGAAGAAAAAAGAAAATTATTAACTAATTTAAAGGAAGAATTAAATAAAAAAGTCTATGGCCAAGAAGAAGCCATTACGAGTTTAATTGATACGTTAGAAACTAAATATTTTATCAACGATGCCCCGGTCACTATTATTTTTAATGGTAGTTCAGGCGTTGGTAAAACTTATATGGCCACGTTAATTGCGAAATATTTAAAAATGAATTTATTGAAATTAGATTTTAGTGAGTATGCAAATGCGGCCTCTTTAAGTAAATTAATTGGTTCAACCGCCGGGTATATCGGTTATGATGATGAAGTTATTATTAATAATATCCAATATAATCCTTATAGTTGCTTAGTAATTGAAAACTATGAAATGGGTTGTTTAGAAATTAAAAAGTTATTAGATCAAATCATTGAAGAAGGAATAATTAAAAATGCTAAAGGAATGGATATTTCCTTTAAAAATTGTCTCATTATCATTAATACTAATTGTGAAAAGTTAGTTAAAGTAGGTTTTAATGCGCAAACTATAAATAATTTTGCCAATCAAGATTTTAATAAATTAAAAGAAAAAGTCGATAATTTAATTGAATTAGCTAATTTAAATGAGAAAATCGTAACCAAATATTTTCAGGACCAACATTTAGATGTCGCCTTAATTAAAAATATTGCATATCAAGAAGGCGGCTTTAAAACAATCTTAAAAGCTCTAAAGCAACAAGCTAAATTAGTTAATTAAAAATAAAAAAACGTTGATGGTATCAACGTTATTTTTAATGGTCGGGAAGACAGGATTTGAACCTGCGACCCCTAGATCCCAAATCTAGTGCACTACCAAATTGTGCTACTTCCCGAATACCTAAATGGTACGCCCAAAGGGATTCGAACCCCCAACCTCTAGATCCGTAGTCTAGCGCTCTAATCCAATTGAGCTATGGGCGCATTTATTCGAAATGCACTATAATTATATTATAGTTTTTGGGAAAAATCAACTTAAAAAGCAAGAAAAATGGCCTAAATTTTAATTTGACCATTTTTCTTTTTATAAATTATTTTTCTGATAATATCTACCGGAAAGACACTTAAAGCCAAGATAAATATTAAGCTAAATTCCGAACCAGTTAAACCATAAGTTCGAAATAAGTCACCACCATGGTAAATAATATAAATTTGAACTAAGAAAATTAGAGAAAAAATGAAGATAAAAACTTTATTGGTTTTAAGATTAGCGAAGATATTAATTCGTTCGGTTCGAGCATTAAAGGCATTAAAGATGCCCATAAAGATAAACATAGCAAAGTAAGCCGTCATTAAATAAGCATTATCTTTACTTGGCCTAATAAAACTTTTTACCCAGGGTAATTTTAAAAATAAGATACAAATAATTGCACAATAGATGCCGGTGATAATTATTTGATTATACATATATTTATTCATGATTGCTTCATCTTTTTTCTTGGGATGTTCTTCCATATATTCTTTTAAGGGTGATTCAAAAGAGAAAGCGAGACCAGCAAAAGTATCCATAATCATATTAAGCCAAAGCATTTGAATAATTGTAATGGGGGTAGCCACCCCAATAAAAGAACCAATAATTGATAAAACTAAAGCACACATGTTAACGGTTAATTGATAAATAATAAAACGTCTAATGCTTTTAAAAATGGTTCGCCCATAGATAATGGCTTTACAGATGGAATTAATATTATTATCTAAAATAACAATATCACTAGCATCTTTGGCGACTTCAGTGCCACTGCCCATGGCAAAACCGACATTAGCTTTTTTTAAGGCGGGGGCATCATTAACGCCATCACCTGTCATGCCTACGACTAGGCCTAATTCTTCACCTAACCGGACGAGACGACTTTTATCTTGGGGTAAAGCCCGGGCAATAACAATTAACCGCGGTAACATTTTTTTGATATCTTCATCAGTTAATTGATTAAATTCGCTACTTTCTAAAATTTTTTGATCATGGCTTTTATATAAACCAACTTCTTTAGCAATAGCTAAGGCGGTATCTTTAGCATCCCCCGTAATCATAATCGTTTGAATGCCGGCATTACTAATAGTTTTTAGGGCTTCTTTCGCTTCAACTCGTAATTCATCTTTAATTTCGGCCAAACCCAAATAGGTTAAATGATCTAGGCTTTTACCATAAGCAAAGACAATAATGCGACTGGCATTTTTCGTTAAATTACTAATGGTTTTGCGGACGATATTTTTATTAAATAAAAATTTTATTTGGCCATCGAGATCTAAATAACTGCCACAGCGATCTAAAATTTTTTCGGCGGCTCCTTTAATAAAATAAGTATCATCACTTAATTTAACATAACTAAATTTTTTATTACTATCAAAGGGTTCTTTTTCTCTAACCGTGGCTTTAATAGTTAAATCTTCCCCGATAAAATCTAAAATCGCCCGGTCTGTTGAATTACCGCCAATGATTTTATTTTGACTAAACTTAGCTTCATTATTATAAAAACAAGCTTTATAAAGATAAGAATAAAAATTAGGGTATTTTTGACATTCTGTTTTCGTCAGCAATTTATGTTGATTATAAGTTAAAAAATTAGCAATCTTTAAACTCCCTTTAGTTAAGGTGCCAGTTTTATCGGTTAAAAGTAAATTAAGACTACCAGCTGTTTCAATTCCGACAAGTTTACGGACTAAAATATTATCCTTTAACATTTTTTTCATATTACTCGATAAAACTAAAGTAATCATCATTGGTAAACCTTCCGGGACGGCAACAACAATGATGGTGACGGAAAGAGTTAAAGCATAGATTAAATGATTAATGATGGTGGGCCAATCGGTAAGCGTCATCATAATTAAATGGGGATTAAAATTATTATCCATCACTAAAACGGAAAATAAATAAGAAAGACTTGCTAAAATGGCGCCAATATAACCAATGCGACTAATCGTTTTAGCTAGACCGCGCAACTTTATTTTTAAAGGACTTTCGGGAACTTTTTCTTGAAGTTCTTTGGAAATCGCCCCATAAATAGTTTTATCGCCCACGGTTGCAACTTGCATTAAGGCTTCTCCCGCGTACACTACGGAACCCCGATAAACTTTATTTTGTTCACTAATGTGTGAACCAATTACTTTTTCTTTTTTGGCTTCTTTCGTCTCACCATTTAAGGCCGATTCATCAATACTTAAAGACCCATCAATAATAAGACCATCGGCCGGTATTTTATCACCACTGGAAAGAGCAACCACATCCCCCACGACAATATCACTAATAATAATTTCCGTAAGACTATTATTACGATAAACCCGACATTTAATTTTAGCCGATTCTTCTTGTAAACGATTAAAAGCTTGTTCCGAACCATATTCGGATAAACTCGAAATAAAAGAAGCTAAAAAAATAGCAATTAAGATCCCAACCGTTTCATACCAATCAAAACTTTGAAATAAAAGTAAAATTTTAATCGCTAAAGCAATTAAGAGAATTTTGATGATTGGATCGCCAAAAGATTCTAATAATAATTGCCAAAAAGTATTTTTTTTATGTTCTGTGATATTATTACTACCATATTTTTTGCGACTTTGGCTTACTTCATTATCATTTAATCCCATCTGCTTGTCCTCCTTTTAAAATATATGAGCGCCTGTTCAATTTATGATTTTAAAAAGAGGGATAGTTTGTTAAAATGGTAATGAGGTAACTAATGAAATTATTTTTAAATTATGGGCATATTATTGTCTTAACTTTGATAATACTTTTAGGAATTTTAGCTTTATATCATAGTAATATAATTACCCCTAAAACTTATACCGCCAAAGATTTTCAAATTGAAAGAGTATTAAGTCCTTTAGATAAAGATGAAGATGGGATTGATGATTATACCGATATCTTACAAGGAGCCCAAGCTTTTGTGGCTAAAAAGCCTAAATACCAAAGTAAATATTATCAAGGTGGCTATCCAACCGATAACTATTATGTTTGTACTGATGTTATTTGGTATGCTTTAAAGACAGCCGGTTATAATTTAAAAGACTTAATGGATGCGGATATTAAAGATAATTATTCGGATTATAATATTGAAACACCAGATCCGAATATTGATTTTCGGCGCGTCCGGAATATTAAAGTTTATCTGGATAAATATACCGAGAAATTAACGACAGATGTTAGTAGTATTGAAAGATGGCAACCAGGTGACATTGTTGTTTATGCTGATCATATTGCCATTATTTCTGATAAAAGAAATAAAGATGGGGTTCCCTATATCATTCATCATGCCCCTAATTTAATCAAATATGAAGAAAATAAATTAACGAAAAAAGAAATTGTTGGCCATTATCGGTTTAATTTACAAGCTGAATAAGCATAAATACAGGGAAAAGTAATACTGTTGTCAAATGGTATTCTTTTTTTTAGAAAAATGTGGTATAATTTATTGGCGTGAGGAAAAAATGACAAGTAATAAAGAAGTAGAATTTAATAAAATTGTTAATGATATCCTAAAAAATAAAAAATTTATTGATTTAAAATATGAAATTCATCATGGGATTTCCCGGCTGGATCATTCTTTGCATGTCGCGAGAATTACTTATTTATGGTGTCGAGCATGTAATATGCCTAACATTGAAGAAGTGACGAGAGCGGCTTTACTGCATGATTTTTATTCCAATGCAGAAGTAGGGAAAAATGCTTTTGTTAACCATCCGACTTTAGCGTTAAAAAATGCCCAAAGAGAATTTGACTTAACTAAAAAACAACAAAATATCATTGCTTCTCATATGTTTCCAACATGTAAAGCGCTTCCTAATTGCAAAGAAAGTTTAATTGTTTCAACCGTTGATAAATTAGTGGCTATTTATGAATTAACTAAATATAAAGTACCAATTGAAATTGGGGCCGTTCTTTTATTTGTGTTTAACTTTTTAGTTATTCACAGATAATTTTTTTTGTCCTCGTAACTCAGTTGAATAGAGTAATCCCCTCCTAAGGGATAAGTCATCGGTTTAAGTCCGATCGAGGACGCCAATTTTAGTCAAAAACTTGTTCAATAACAATAAGACAAGTTTTTATTTTAGCTAAATTATTGTATAATAAGATTAGGAGGCTAAAATGGAATTAGAAAAAGTAATTAAAGAACGTTATTCAGTACGGAAATATCAAAATAAACTTATTGAAGAAGAAAAATTAACTAAAATTTTGGAGGCGGGACGACTAGCACCGACGGCGAAAAATAGTCAACCCCAAAGAATTTATGTTATTCGGGAAGAACAAAATCGGCAAAAGTTAAAAGAATTAACGCCTATGACATATGATGCCCCAGTAATATTAATGGTTTGTATTGATTTAAATGAAGTTTGTAGAATGAAAATTGAAGAAAATTATCATACGGGAGAAATGGACGCGAGTATCGTTACGACCCATATGATGTTAGAAGCTTGGAATTTAGGCCTTGGCTCCGTCTGGGTTCGTTATTTTAATAGTGCGGAACTTCAAAAAGCCTTTGCTTTACCAGATAATATTAAACCAATTTGTTTACTACCAATTGGTTATCCCACTTTAGATAGTACGCCTAATGAAAAATTACATTTTGATCGTAAAGACTTAACGGCGGAAGTAACTTATTTATAGAAAGAAGGAAAAATAATGAGTAAAACAAAAATGAAAAATACCGAAAGTAGTAAGTATCTGACCCCTATATTATTAGTTATTATTGTGATTTTATTAGTTATTATTTTAGTAATATGCTTAAAAAAGGATAGTAATTTAAGTGGTTCTAATAATAACTATAATTATAGTGAAGATACAAACCAAGAAATAAATGATAATACAATTAATAATGCCGAAGGTAATAACAATAACTATATCTCTCGGGATAAAGCTTTAACAATTGCTTTAGATAGCCTAAAAATTAACAAAAGTGCTATTTATGATGTCAATATTGAATTAGAAAAGAAGTATGGCGAAGCCGTTTACGAAATTGATTTTAATTATAATCGTTATGAATACGAAGTTTATGTCGATGCGGTAAATGGCAAAATATTACATTCTTTTAAAGAATTTGATTAAGATAAAAGAAATCTAACATAATAAAAGTAAGGTGAAAAACATGTATGATTGTTTAATTGTGGGCGCGGGTCCTGCCGGCTTAACGGCAGCTTTATATGCGGCAAGAGCTAATAAAAAAGTTTTAGTTTTGGAAGCAAAAGCTTATGGTGGACAAATTGTTAATGCTCATAAAGTGGAAAATTATCCGGGAATTAAAGAAATCTCGGGGGCCCAATATGCTTTAGTTCTTTATGAACAAGTCAAAGCTTTAGGCGTGGAAGTTAAAATGGCGACTGTTTTACGCGTGACGGAAGATAAAAAAGTTATAACAACGGAAGGCGAATTTACGGCACAAAGTATCATAATTGCGACGGGGGCGAAAAATCGGAAATTAAATATCGCGGATGAAGATGAATTTTTAGGTCGAGGTGTTTCTTATTGTGCTACTTGTGATGGTAATTTCTATCGGCAAAAGGTGGTAGCTATAGTTGGAGGGGGCAATACGGCTTTAGAAGATGCTCTTTATTTAACTGATATTGCCGAAAAGGTTTATTTAATCCATCGTCGTGATGAATTTCGGGGCGAAAGAAAGTATGTTAATGAATTAAAAACGAAACCTAATTTAGAAATCATTTTAAATTCGACGATTACGGCTTTACATGGCCATGATGTTTTGGAAGAAATAACCCTTAAAAATGATCAAGGGGAAGAACAAACTTTAGCTGTTTCGGCATTATTTATCGCCGTGGGGCAAGAACCAAGTAGTGAAGCGTTTAATAATGTTGTCGATATTGATCCTAATGGTTATATCATATCACCTGATGGCGTCCATACCAAAACACCGGGAATTTATGTGGCTGGCGATATTCGGCAAAAAACATTGAGACAACTTACGACCGCGGTTAGTGATGGTAGTATTGCCGCGACAACCGCGATTTTAGAAATGAAAGCGCAAAAATAAAATGGGAAGCCATTTTTATTTTTTTAATTTGTAACTTAAAAGTAACTTTCTTAACGATATAATGCTAAAGAAGGGAGAAAAAATGGAAATTTTAAAAGTTGAAAATTTAACAAAGATTTATGGTAAAGATTCTACCAAGGTTGTGGCTTTGGATCATGTTTCTTTTACTGTTGAAAAGGGTGAATTTGTAGCCATTGTTGGGGCCAGTGGCTCCGGTAAATCAACCCTTTTACATTTAATCGGGGGTGTCGATCGGCCTACGAGTGGCAAAGTTTATATTGATGGGGTAGATATTTTTGCTTTGGACGATGATAAATTAGCGATTTTTCGCCGACGTCAAGTAGGTTTAATTTATCAATTTTATAATTTAATCCCCATTTTAAATGTCGAAGAAAATATTACTTTACCTTTGGCCTTAGATAATCGGGCTGTAAATAAAGCCAAAATTGAGGAAATGTTGGATTTATTAGCTTTAAAATCACGCCGTAATCATTTACCGAATGAATTATCCGGGGGCCAACAACAAAAAACTAGTATTGGGCGGGCTTTAATAACGAATCCTACCTTAATTTTAGCCGATGAACCAACGGGAAATTTAGATTCTAAATCTTCCGATGAAATCGTTGCTTTACTGAAAAAAACTAATAAAGAATTAAAGCAAACGATTATTATGATTACTCATAATTTAGAGATTGCGCAATGTGCGGATCGCATAATTAAAATTGAAGATGGCCATTTAGCTTAAAAGGGGTGATGGTTATGAACTTATTAAATAAACTTACGCATAAAAATTTAAAGCTAAATAAAAAACGGACTATTGTTACCATTATTGGCATTACGTTATCGGTTGCTTTATTAACCGCGGTGGCGACGATGTATGCTAGTTTAATTGCGTCTTTAATTAAATTTGAAGTGGGGGAAAAAGGTAACTTTCATTTAGCTTTTTATCATGTTCCTCTTGAAGAAGTAGTAACATTTCAAAATAATCGGGAAATTGATGATATTTATATAACGCAAGATGTGGGTTACGCTAAACTGACTAATAGTCTTAATCCAAATAAGCCTTATGCTTTCATTAAAAATTTTACCGCCGCAGCTTTAGCTAATTTAGCGATTAATTTAACCGAAGGACGTCTGCCGGAAAATGAAGACGAAATTTTAATTCCGACTCATTTAAAAACAAATGGGGGTATTACTTATAAAGTCGGAGATATAGTTACTTTAGATGTTGGTTCTAGAGTAGATAACGATGGCAATATTCTAACTCAAAATAATCCTTATGTTATTGGGGAAGATAATGCTTTAACGGAACAAATAATTAATACTGAGCCGAAAACATATAAAATTGTAGGAATCATTTCTCGGCCGGCGAGTAGTATCGAAGGCTATTCGGCCCCCGGCTATACTTTTATTAGTAAATCCAAAGAAAATATAAGTTCGGGTGTAGTCGATATTTATGCGCATTTAACTAGCAAAGGGGCCAAAAACTATTCTGCCATTTTAGCTGGTTATTTAAATGTTGATGCTAGTAAACTAAAACTATTTTTAAAAGGAGAATTAGATGATAGTAAGGAAAACCAAATCTTCTACGAAAAGCTAGCTACGGCTCCTTACCAATATGATTTAAATAAATATTTAATTGATTTAGAAGTTAATCCGTTTCAAAATCAAACCATAGGTAGTCTTGGTTCTGTTGTTTTAATTGTCTGTGGTATTATTGTTTTTACTTCGATCTTTTGTATTAAAAATAGTTTTGATATTTCGATCACCGAAAAAACGAAACAATATGGAATGTTACGAAGTTTAGGGGCGACCAAAAAACAAATTCGGCATAATGTTTTTTACGAAGCAACTATTTTAGGCTTAATTGGTATTCCGTTAGGAATAGCATGTGGACTTCTAGCTTCCTATATCTTAGTCTTTGTTTGTAATTATTTTTTAAAGGGTTCTTTAGCCGAAGATTTAAACTTAATCTTTGCTACTACGTGGTGGGCCATTGCGCTAGCTATTCTTTTAGGGATTATAACAATTTATTTTTCAGCCTTTCGCAGTGCCCGAAGAGCAGCGAAAACATCCCCGATTGAATCCATTCGCAACAGTGGCAATATCAAAATTAACAATAAACGGCTTAAAAGTAATAAATTAATTACGAAATTATTTGGCATTGGTGGAGATATTTCTTTTAAAAATTTAAAGCGAAATAAAAAGAAATATCGCACAACGATCATTTCTTTAGTGGTATCAATCGCCGTCTTTATTGCTTTATCGTCTTTTATGAGTATGGCTTTTGATACGGTAAAATTGGAACTTGGGGAACATGATTTTAATTTACTAGTTCGTGTTAATTTAAATACCATGACGCCAAGTCAATTAACCGAATTAAATAATCTGGAAAATGTTAATAATTTAACAGTTGAACGGGACGATAATATTTATTTAATTAATCCCCAATATAATGAAAAATATATTACGAAGATGGGTATCCAAGAAGATGATGAAGACATGTTAGATGGTTATCTATTGCTTGTTGCTTTGGGGCCTAAAGAATATGATGCCTACATCAAAAAATTAGGCTTAAAAAAGGAAGATGTTCAAGATAAAGGTATTTTAATTGATGAAGTTTTATTTTCAAGTACTGATGGGGGAGAGGCTCATACTTATCAACTAAGGCAATTTAAATATAACAAAGGTGATAACTTAAATTTTACTTTAGCCAATAAAACTCTTAACTTAAGTCTTGCTTTAGTAACAAATAAACGGCCCTTTGCCATATCGGAAAGTACGGGTTCGACCCTTTTAATTGTTAGTGATGAGTATTTTACCAATCACAGTAATCAAGACTATGCGACATTTTATTATCATAGTTCGAATGCCACAAAGTTACAAGATGATATTGATCGGCTTTTAAAGGGCAAAGAATATTTTTTAAATAATGTGGAAGAAGAAGCCAATATGATGAATAATTTATTTACTTTAATTGGGATTTTCTTATATGGTTTTATTATTGTTATTTCGCTCATTGGTATTACGAATATCTTTAATACGATTACGACGAATATGGAATTAAGAAAACCCGAGTTTGCGATGCTAAAATCGATTGGTATGACGAAAAAAGAATTTAGCCATATGATTCGGTTAGAAAGTATCTTTATGGGTTTAAAATCTTTAATTATTGGAATCCCGTTAGGCATATGCTTATCCGTTTTAATCTATTATGCTTTTAATGTTCCGTATAGTTATAAATTACCAATCATGGCTATCATTATTACCATTATTGTCGTTTACTTACTTATTACATTAATTATGCGTTATTCAATGGCAAAGATTAATAAACAAAATACGATTGAAACAATTCGCAATGAAAACATTTAGAAATTATGATATGATTAAATAAACTCCTTTACTAAAGGGGTTTATTTTACCAGAAAGGATTTTTTATGATATTACTAATCGAAGATAATGAAATGATTGCTAAAGGTTTAAAATATTCTTTAGAAAATAATAATTATCCCGTAGTTATAGCAAGTACTTGCCAAAGCGCGCAAAGTTTTTTTAAGACCAATCCAAAGTTAGCCTTAATTATTTTAGATATTACTTTACCGGATGGCGATGGGTTTACATTATTTAACGAAACTATCAAACCCTTGGGAATTCCCACCATTATTTTGACGGCCAAGGATGAAGAAGATGATATTGTTAAAGGTTTAAATATGGGGGCCGAAGATTATCTAACGAAACCTTTTAGTACCAAAGAATTACTAGCTCGAATTAATAAAATTATGCTACGAACTAATAAACATAGTTTAATGCAAATTAAAGATTTAACTTTTGATTGGGATAAAATGGTTGTTTTAAAAAATGATGAAAAAATTGCTTTCACGGCTTTAGAGATAAAATTATTACAATTATTATTAATGAATGTTAATAAAGTAGTGACGCGGGGGAAGATTTTAGATACCATTTGGGATATCACGGGAAATGATGTCGATGATCATACCATTACGGTTTATTTTAAACGCATAAGAGCTAAATTAGACACCGATATTATTAAAACTATTAAAGGGATAGGATATGAGATCGATGATGAGAAATAAAGTCAATTGGCATAACAATTTAAAAAGAGTAGGTTTAGTCGTAATCTTAAGTATTATTGGTTTTGTTCTTCTTAATTATGGCGAATACATAATTTTAATGAAAAATTATAATCATACTTTAGGCCAAATGATTAGTCTCATTGAAGAAAAATATCCATTAGTGACGGAAACGGAAATAATTAATGCTTTAGATAGTTATTCACCCGATATTTTAGCTAAGTATGGTATTATGGCTGGGGATGCCGCTAGTAAAGCTAATGCTAAACTTTTACCTTTTATATTGCTGGGTAATGCTTGTTTTTCCTTAATAATCTCGGGACTCATTATTTATTTCTTTGAGCGATATAATCACCAAAAGGACCGGGAACTAAAAGAAATAACTAATTATATTGAAGAAATAAATCGGCATAATTATACTTTAAAAATTAAAGAAATTAGTGAAGATGAATTATCGATTTTAAAAAATGAAATTTATAAAATTACGGTAATGTTAAAAGAAAGCGCGGAACAATCCGAAGAAGCCAAAAAGAATTTAAAGAAAGCCTTGGAAGATATATCGCATCAATTAAAAACACCATTAACGTCCATTTTAATTATTTTAGATAATTTAATTGATAACCCCAAAATGCCGGAAAGTATGCGGCAAGAATTTATTCATGATATTAAACGGGAAACTACTAACATTAATTTTTTAATTCAAAATTTATTAAAATTATCTAAATTTGATGCTAATATGATTACCTTTGAACCTAAAGTTGTCTCTTTAGGCAAAATTATTAAGGCTGCTCAAAAGAACGTCGCCGCCTTATGTGATTTAAAAAATATAACGCTTAAAACGGTAGCGCTAAAAGAAAATGGTATTATGGCTGATTATAATTGGGAAGTAGAAGCTTTAACCAATATCTTAAAAAATTGTTTAGAACATTCAAAAAATAATGATTTAATTGAAATAACATATTTTGGCAATGCGGCTTATAGTGAGATTAAAATAATAGATCATGGGGAAGGGATAAAAAAAGAAGATTTACCTCATATTTTTGAACGTTTTTACCAAGGCAGTAATGCCAATAATGATAGCATGGGTATTGGTTTAGCTTTAGCCCAAGAAATTATTAAAAAAGATAATGGCACAATTAATGTGGCATCAAGTAAGAAAGGTACAACTTTTACGATTAAATATTTTCATTATTAGGTATTTTAATTTAAGTTAAAATATGATAAAAATAAAATAGGTGAGAAAAAATGTTAGATTTTATAGATAAAGTCGTAATTGTAACGGGTGGGACCAGAGGGATTGGTTTCGCAACCGTTAAAAGTTTTGCTGAAGCGGGGGCCAAAGTTATCTTATTTGGTTCGAAAAAAGAAAGTGTTGCCAAAGCGATGGATTTACTTCAAAAGGAAGGTTTAAAAGTTGAGGGCTATTTTCCTAATTTAAATAGTTTAACGGAAATAAATAAGGTAATAACCGAGATTATAACAAAATATAAACACATCGATATTTTAATTAATAATGCGGGTATTTCGGCAGATAAAAAAATCGAAGAAACAACCCCCGAAGAATTTGCTGCCATTATGGATATAAATGTCAAGGCAATGTTTAATATGTGTAAAGCGGTAACGCCTTACATGAAAAAACAAAAGGCTGGTGTTATTTTAAATACCAGTTCGATGGTTAGTATTTATGGGCAACCATCAGGGGTTGGTTATCCCGCTTCTAAATTTGCCGTCAATGGTTTAACTATTTCTTTAGCTCGCGAATTAGCCCCTTTTAATATTCGCGTTAACGCAGTCGCCCCCGGCATTATTAAAACGGATATGGTTGAGTCTTTACCCGAAGAAGTAATTGCCCCTTTAATTAAAAGTATTCCTTTAGGTCGCATCGGAGAAGTTAGTGATATTGCCAATGCCTTTTTGTTTTTAGCCAGCCCTAAGGCAAGCTACATAACTGGCGCGATCTTACCAGTTGATGGGGCTGCCCGGAATTAAGTTAAGAAAATAAAAAAAGAACTTCGGCGTTCTTTTTTATTTTTCAATAAATATTTTTCGGGTAATGAAATTGTAGACCATGACAATCGCCGTTGCAATAATCTTGGCAATTAATTCATGAATGTGCATTAGATCAACACTAATATACATAATAATGTTATTTAAAATTAAACCAATAACACTTAAAACAATAAAGATAATAAAGTCTTTGGTTGTTTGTTTTTTCGTAACATCAAATACCCATTTAATACTTAAAATGTAGTTATAGATGACGGAAATACTAAAAGATATGGTCCCAGCGATAATATAATGGATACCTAAGATTTGGTTTAAAAGAGCAAAGATGCCATAGTCAATAATAAAAGCGGTACCACCGACGATGCCAAAGCGAAAGATTTGTTGAAATAACTTATTTTGCCAGATTTTTTTTATCATTTTTTATCTCTCCTTAAATTAATTAAATATAATTCATATAATTGTTTATGTTTTTTCGCAATAATTTGTAAGATAATGCCGGCGATGAAAAGTAAAATACTAATGACGAGACTAATCATGGCGACAATTAAACTAGGAAATTTTAAAACTAGTCCGGTTTTAAAGTATTCAACGAAAGGCGGAATCCCTAAAATAAAGGTTAGAAGTAAGAAGAAACTCGCCATAATACTAAAGAAGGCAAATGGTTTATATTCGGCAAAAAGAATGCCAATAGTTTTTAAAACTTTTAAACCATCACTATAAGTATTAAGTTTTGAAACGCTACCTTCCGGGCGATCCCGATAGATGATAGGGATTTCTACTAATTTAAAGTTTTTATCAACCGCATGAATTGTCATTTCGGTTTCAATTTCAAAACCTTTAGAGAGAATCGGAAAACTTTTCACAAAGTCGCGACTAAAGGCCCGATATCCTGTCATGATATCGTTAACATGATTTTGAAAAATCATGTTAATTAAAAATCTTACTAAATTATTCCCAAAGTTATGAAATAAGCGTTTATTTTCCTTGGCATAGGTACTAGAAAGTCGGTCGCCAATAACCATATCAGCTTTTCCCTCTAAAACATAACTACACATTTCTTTGGCATTTGTCGCATCATAAGTATCATCACCATCGACCATTAAATAACAATCAGCTTCAATGTCGCGAAACATACTGCAAATAACATTACCTTTGCCTTGCCGATATTCATATTTGACGATAGCACCCGCTTTTTCCGCAATTTTATCGGTGCCATCCGTCGAATTATTATCGTAAACATAAATATCCGCTTCGGGTAGCGCCTTTTGATAATCGTCTACGACTTTAGCAATCGTTTTACTTTCATTATAACAAGGGATTAAAACCGCAATTTTTTTAGACATTTCTTTTTCCTTCTTTCTTTTCTTGTAAAATATTAATGAATATGGCTATTATGATTGGTAAGGCAAACATATAACCTAATGTATAGCGAAAATAAGTATTAACGGGCGATGCCATACAAACTAAAATTAAAGATATCACCGGCGTTAAATAAATTAAATAACGATATTTTTTAGCCACAATTAAGCTTATAAAAATAAACATACAAAGCCAAGTTCCAAAACCAATATTAACAATTAAGCCTATAAGTGGTAGATAAGGGAATACTTCGCCATAACCACTTAAGATTTCTCTTACGCCTGCTAAAGAATTATAATGGTAATCAAACCCCGCCTTAGCTAACCTTGAATCATAATTATGATAAATATACCAATTATGCGTATCGGGATAAAAGTAGCCATAAGTATTAGCAATCGTTGCTTCGAAATAAACACCCGGATGGCACCAGAATTGTTTAAACCAAACGCCAAAATACTTTATTAAATCATCTTTGGTCGCATATTTATTATATTTATTTTTAACGGGGTCCGCAATATTGGGCTTATATCTAGTTGCTAAATCGTGATAGTCTAACACTTGATCAATTATTTTTTGTTCATCGGCTTTGACATCATTACCATATTCTTTAACATATCTTGCCGTTTGTTGAAAAGGAATGGATAATACTTCCCGAATACTACCAGGGGTAATTTTTAAAGCGGGGAGTAAAAGATGGGTAAAACTAAAATAAATGATGACCGGACATAATAAAGTTACAAGTAAAATCCGTCTTTTCTTTTTTAAAACTAAAAATAGAAAAGGGAAAGACATTAAAATAAGATAAATACCATTATTTCTAAAGAGGGTAATTAAAAGCATTAAAATGATGAAAATAGAAGCTTTTGCCCAAGTTAAATTATTATATTTAATTACATCAAATAATTGAATTAAATAGAAAATAACAAAAATAGCAAAATAAACATCTTTTACTACCGACATAGCATAAAAAGGAAAGACGGGTACGAAAGCATAAATAAAAAGACTAATAAGCCTAATTATACTAGGAGTATTAAGCTTTTTCATGTAATAGATTGTGTAAGCTAGTAAACTAATTAACGTTAAGGTTTGGAAAATACTATAAATAAAAATACCCAAGTTAAAAGAACCTAAAGCTTGACCAAGATAGGCTAATCCCCCGAGTAAGAAAGTATGGGTCACGGGATGATGATTGGTAATTGTTACCTTGGGATCTAAAGGAATACTATAATCACTATATTTAGTTTTAATGCCAAAGAATTGTTGAACTTGAAAACTAGGATCCGGAGAAAAAATTCCGGGATAAAAACTAATTATATAAGGTAACCAACAAATTAAGATAATAATAAAAGGCATAATAAAAGGATGTTTTTCGAAAATAAAAGTCATAACTTTATTTTTACTTTTTTTCGGATTTAATTTTTTAGAATCTAAATAATTATAAACCGAATTTAAAAGCCAATTAAAAAATAAATAATAACCAATGAAGACAATAATACTAATACTAAACTTGAGCCAACTCCCAAAAATGAGGGAAGCATTACCTTTGGCCTCAAAGCTATAACCAATGATTAAAAATAAGGCAAAAAGAATAGCTAAAAAGCGCAA
>CANQCH010000008.1 GCA_947589165.1 uncultured Bacilli bacterium | reverse complement strand
GCTTTTTCTTCTTGCATTTTCTTAAATTCTAAAAATTCTTGACGTTCTAAATCTCTTTGTTTTTTATTCGCAATAACAAAACCAATGACAAAGATTAAAGTAATTCCTAATAAAACAATAATAATGGTGGTAGGTTCAGATAAACTATTCATAATACTACCTATACCGGGAATTCTTAAAACATAAATACCTTCTACATCATTTAATTCAACTAAATTTTGATCTTGGGTATTATTGTTATCACCTTTAGTTATAAAATATGTTTTACCTTCATTTTCGATGATATCAATAATTCTATGCGTAATGACCGTATTATCTTCATGTTCCCGAAAGGCAATAATATCATCAATTTTTAAGGCTTCTGGTTCAATTATTTTGGTAATAATTAAGTCCCCTTTATGAATCTTCGTTTCCATAGAACCGGATAAAACGATAAATGGCTTATAACCAAAAACACTAGGAATTTTATCTTTATTTGTATAAGATTGAATAATAATCCATAAATTAATTAACAAAATTGGAATTAAGATTACACAAGCAACAATAATTAACCAATTACTTATTTTTTGATACCATTTTTTACTACTTTTATTTTCCATTTTCTATCTCCCTTTTTCATCTTTTACTTTTTTTAATATCATACTTGGTTCTAAATCCGCGCTGGCAGGATCAAAGTTAACTGATGTCGTATAACCACAGCCTGGTCTTGAGCAAGCTTGGTCGCGACCATATTCATCTTCGTAGGTGGTATACATTTGATGAGGTCTAGTTGTTCTGGTTGTATAACCACAGGTAGAACAAGAAGTTACCACATCATAACAGCCCAAACTTTTATCGGCTAAATTTTCTTCCCAAGAACTAGTTGTATGACTTCTTGTATCCGAATAACCGCAGGCACTACAATAACAAATTTCGCCATAACTACCATTGTTTTGCCATGAACCCATGCTACAAGCTAAAACGGTCGTTTCGGAAATTTGATGACCGCATTGAGAACATTGTTTAGTTACTACTTGATTATGCGTTCCATTGCTATTAGAAGTATACGCAGTATTAATTGGATTATATTGATGTGATCTTGTTTCGGATACCCCGCAGTCACAAGTTCTTTGTTCTAAAGTATCATCTAAGCTTGCCCATTCACTAAAGACATGCACATGAGGTGTTGCCGTTGGCGTAGGTGTTGCTGTCGGTTTTACTGTTGCAGTTGGCGTGGGCGTCGCAGTTGGTACCGGCGTTGCTGTAGGCTTTGGTGTTGCTGGGACAGGTGTCGCTGTAGGCTTTGGTGTTGCTGGGACAGGTGTCGCTGTAGGCTTTGGTGTAGTTGCAGGAGTTGGAGTGGTACTTGGTTTACTTGTTGGAGTCGGTTTTTTTGTTGGCTGAGGTTTCTTTGTAGGAGTAACGGTCACAACAGCGGATTGATTATTTGGTGTTGCAACAGGCTTTTCAGTTACCATAATTACTTCCTTACCAGTATCACCAGCATTTAACATAATTTCATAATTATTTCTAAAAAGGCAACGAAATCTTTTTAAAATGTTGATTATAATATCGCATATTTTTTTTATTAATATCTTTTTTCGCCGTTCTATAATTTCTTCTTTTTGACATTGTTTATCTTTTTTCATTGCTTCTTCTTGATCAAAATCTAAAATATCATCCGGATCTTCTTCGAATTCTAAGTCTAATTCACTTATTTCCGTGCTTTTTTCAATTTTTGCTTCACTGCCTTCATTTTTACAACCATTCGCTATGGTTAAACCACTAATAAAAACAATAACCGCCGAAATATAAGCTAAAATTCTTTTTTTGGTTTCTTTCATATTTAACTCTCTCCATCACTTTGAAAAATTATTATACTTTTTTAATACCAAAATTGCAAGGGAAAATACAATTTATTTAATTTTAATAAATTATATGCAAAAATTCAATAGATTTTATTATCCATTATCTATAATTTAGCTTTAAAAATAAGCAAATTTTAAACAAAAAAAATGTTTCTCAATAAAGAGAAACATTTTTTTATTTAGATACTTTTAAATCTTTAGCGTCTTGTTGCCATTCCTTCATATAGACATCACCTAAAAAATCATTCGTTTCATTTTTTAAAGTGCTATATATTTGGTAACGGACTTCGGTACTATTAGCTAAGCTAATGGCCGTCTTACTATCAGAAGCGTCTAATTTTAAAGCATCATAGAATTTTTGCACATAAGTTTTAGCATTGATTACTTGATTTAAATAATCTAGATTCTTAGCAATTTCCGCGAAACGAGCTTTTTTGTATTCATCAAAGTCGGTAAATTCACCCTTTGTAATCGTATTTAAAGCTGAAGCATCGCTTTTGTAATTAACTGTCGTTAAAGCTAAATGACCATTATCTTTATTAATCGGGGCATCTAAGCTAGAATAAAATTGTCTTTTAACGGTATTCGTATTACTTGCGTATTCAATGAAGCCATTAGTATAACCCGCATAACCTAACATTTCATAAGAAATCCATTTGAAAGAATAAGAATCAGGGAATCCATAATCATTATGTGGTTGATACCAGTGCGCTACATTATAACCTTCACCGCCATAATGACCAGGACCTAAAGTAGTTACGCCTTCTTTATTTGGATACAACATAATTTTTTGCTCAATTAAATCATCAATAGTTTGTAATTTACTAAAGTCAAAACCATCAACTAAATTTAATTTAGTATATCGGGTTAAAGAATAAGCCGCATTTTGCGCATATGGATCATCTTTATATTTTTGACTAACCAATGGTTGTTTTTCGTTATTACCATCAACGTATTCCGTATATTCTTTGCCATCGCTATCTTTAAATTTGACTACTTTTTCCGCGTTTGGATAATCAATTTGAATTGCTAGTTTAGCTTGTTCTTCACTCGTTAATTGTAAGAAGGCTTGAGCTTCTAAATAATCTACTGTATAAATAGCTTCAAAAGCTTTCTTATAGAAATCGGAAATTTTAGCTTCGGTATTAATCCGTTCTGGCGTTAAGTTAGAACCGACTGCTTGATTTTTGGCATTTAATTTGGCTAAATCAAAGTTAATGGATAAATTCATGACAATGCCAAATTTTTCAAATGATTGCATCAAGAAAGCATCAGCATAATCTTCGCCGCCACCTCTTTGCCCATTATTTTTAAAGAATAGGCGATCATCTAAGTTATGAGCGGATTCATGCGTTAAGGTTTTAAAGGTAACATGACCTTGATCCAAAGTCCCATCCGTTGCTAAAGTACTATCTAAAACCCCAGCCACTTGCATTTCAATATAATAACCCCAAGCTGCCGCATTATTCCCGGCTGCTGCTGGCCATATTCCTAGAATTTCATCAAAATTTTTATGGAATGGTTCTGTCGTTGAATAAGGATTATTATATACTCCTGATCCATCGATATTTTTCGTATTCCGTTTATCAAGGATAAACAAATGCATGTTATTAAATAAGGTTTTATCATTTAAAATACCATAAGCTGTCGTGAAATACGTTTGTAATCTTGTCGTATAACTATTAAGTTTAACTTGGAAATCAGCAACTTGTTGGGCATCAGTTGGATCACTCATATAAGTTCTTTGCGAACCAATAATAAATTCCACAGGACAAGAAATAATATAAGCGGCATTTTCCGGTAAAGTTAAGATTGGTAAAATAAATTCATGAGACCAATGGCCAAGATAACCATTCGGATAACTCTTATCTAGATTTTTAAAATGATCCCATAAAGTATATTGAATTTCTGGATGATCTAAGATCGGAAGTTCAACTAATATCCCTTTAAATTGACTTTTAACCCAACGAGCCATATCGTCTTCATCACTAAATTCTTTAACCATATATTCTAAGAAATCCGCTAGATCATTTAGTTTAGTATATGAACCAAAGATGGATGCATATTTACTACTAGTTAAATTCGTACTAAAGTTAGCCCCACTTTTGTCACTAAAGAATAATTCTGTTACTTTACTTGGTGTTAATTCTTGATTAAACTCTTGCATGTCAAACATCATAAAATCGTATAATTTCATGTTGCCAATTTCCACATCATAGAATCGACGGAAATAATTATATGTGTAAAGAGCCTTTTCTAAAGCTTGATTTTTCTTTACTTCTCTTTCCAAATAATCATTAATTGTTCTATCATTAGTGGTATTGGAATAATTACTATTGGCCAGATATTTTAACACGAATTCTTTTAATTCTTGACGAGTTACTTCATTATAAAAATCTTTATAAATGCGACTATCATTATTCGTCGTTAAGATATCTAAATTGGTAGTATAGTCTAAATTTTGTAAATAATTAGTTAAATTACTAACAATTTGGGAATTAGCATCAATTACGTAATTACGATAATTATAATCAAGGCCTAAATCTAAAATGCGGTAAGTTGCCACCATATCGTAAGTTTTATCATACTTAACTTGATAATCAATTTTAGATTTATCGGTAAATACTACGCGTAATTTCGTAATTTTGCGAACATCATTATTAGTTAAATAAGTTACTAAATTACCGGTTTGATCTAATGGTAAAATATGTTTAATTGTTTTATTAACTAAATTAGAATCAGTAATCTTATTTCCTAACGAAATAATTTTATTACTATCATAATATGGCATTAATTTCGTTAAATTTTGATAAATGTTTTCCTTTTCACGTTGGTATTCCGTGCTAGAAGTATCATTTAAAACGGATTTCTTTTCGCTTTGGAAAACTGGTAAATTATCAATGGAAACATCTTTAATATACCAAATACTTGGATCAAAGTTAGCTTTTTCTAGGAATAGGCTATCATTAATTTCTGCTTCCGTAATAACTTTAACACCATCGGAATCTTGGGCTTCTTTATTAACATAGAAATAATTATTAAGGCGGGTTTTGGAATTACCAATCATGGTCGTTCCCGTCCCAAAAGCAATACTAATATTATTTTCATAAACGGAATTTTTATCTAACCAAGCGGCCCCAAAACCAGCGGCATGACCACCAGCCGTAACTTTAACATAGTTATTTTTAACTGTCGTAGACTTACATTCGCCAATAAAACCACTCGTAAAGTTAAAACCACCATTAATGCGACCTTCAGCATAACAATTAGTGACAATGGAAGTATCAATACCACCATTAGTACTACCAATTAATAAACCATTTTGTTGTTCATAACCACCAGCGTTAATAATGACATTCGTTGCCCGACAACTATCAATTTTGGTACTTACAGTAGAACCAAGAAGACCACCAGTTTGGCCGTTTCCCCCAGAAGTACGCGTAATTTTATCGGCTAAAACTTTAGTAACTACCGCATTTTCGGTATAATTAGCTAAAGCTCCATGACCATTACCATCAAAAGTAGCATTGATAATATTTAAATTTTTAACTTCGCCGGTTAACTTATTAAATAATGGTTTATTTAAATTTTTAATCGTAAAACCATTACCATCTAAAGAACCACTATAACTTTCAACATAAACTAAACCTTCCACATCAATTTTCGCAAAATCATAGTTTTGTTTTAAAGTTACATCTTGATTATTATTTAATTCAGCTAGTAATTTCGTTAATGCCGTTTCGGGATGAAATTCATTCTTGGCAATACCTTTTTCGTTAATTTCCCCAAAGTTTATTCTTATATCATTAGTTTTAACTTTGCCTTCTTGGGTAACATAAGTAAAATCTAAAACCAAATATAACTGATTGTCTTTTTCGACAACTTCTTTGATGCGGGCTCGAATACTAGGAAGATTTTCCATAACTACTTCGACGAAATAAGCATCGAGATTCCGTTTTAATTCTTGCGGAGTAATTTCATCAATCCGAGTAATTTCATCATAAATACCATCATTACTTAATTTATATAAGTTAATATCCATGATATCTTTTAATTCAATATTATTTTGATCTAATGAAATAATTTCATCTAATAAAGTAATATTAGCGTGATAATTAGCACTAGCAACCGTTTTTTCAATATCCCTGTCGTAGTCACCAATTACTTTAACAAAATATCTTAAAGTATTAGTTGCTCTCGGAATCGTAATTTCTGATTTATAAGAATTATTATAAACGGTTTTGCCTTCTTCATCAGTAATAATAATGTTAGCCTTAACGAAAGACGCATCAGGGTCTACGGCACTAAATGTAATTTTAATATTATCATCATCTATGGTATATTCTAAATTATTTAACTTAACAACATCTTTTAAAATTTCCGCTCTAAAAGTATAACTTTCATTTAAGTTAACCTTCCGGCCATAGTCAAAAATTACATCCGTGATTGTTAATTCTTTTTGGCCATAACTATGGTAACCATCCATAATTACTTCATAGCCATCACTAGTTTTAGTTAAGGCATATTCTGCATTATTAATTACTACTTTTTGAGCTTCCATGCCTAGTTCTTTAAATTTGCCATCAAGATCAAAATGAAGTTTAATTTTTTCATTCTTTTCAAAGTAATTTTTATTAATTGTCCCATTTGTAACGGTTACATCTTGGTAGTCTTCTTGATTTAATAAAGTATATTTGGTTTGGAAAATTTCTTCGGTAAATTCATTTTCATCTTGGGTAAGCGTATTCGTATCTAAATCAAAGTTCGCTTTAAAGACTAAATCTAATGCTTCATCCGTTTGCACATTGGTAAATGTTACCCGATTCGCACCGGCATCATAAATAGTACTTGGGTCGCCATTTTCATTACCTAACATTAAGGAGCCCGAAATAAAGCTATTATCTTTACTACTAGCTTTAGCATCTAAAGTAACATCAAAAGCAAAAGTTACTTCGCCATGAGCATAATCTTCTTCCACAATTTTTAAATTGTTAACTTGCGGTTTATCTTTTAAGACTTCAATTGTTAAGGATTTTTCTGCAAAAGCAAAATAATCACTATAAATATGATAGTAGGCATTATTAGATAATTGTAACCGATTAGCCTTTAATTCATAGACGCCTGCTTCTTTAGGCATATTGACTAATACTTTGATTAAATAAGCCCCATTATTTTTATCTGGCGTTTTTAAGGTACTGATTGGGCAATTTAAGCCATTAATCGTAATATAAGAAATACCACCATAAGCCCGATAATTTTTAATGCCATCGCCAATAACAATTTCCATGGCAATTGCCATAGTCGAATCCCCTTTCGTCACATAAGGGCTATCTACTTTGACATTATTCTTATTAATTAAATACATATCTCGAATGGTAATATCTTTAGGGCTTAAAATATCTTTTTCCCCAATATTAATATTCGTATAATAGTATTTATCGGTTAAAGCATAATCTGCATAAACAACGACTTTATACACTCCATCCGTACTATTATTGTAAGCTAAAGATACCTTAAAAATATCACTCGTTAAGGCTCTTAATTCATCTTGCGTATATTCCTTTTGAGAAGCAATTTTATTAGTGGAATCAACTAAAGCTACAACTAAACGACTAACGGCTTGATGAGGATCATTTAATTTAAAGGTTGCTTCAATTTCTTGGGCTTCCCGATGATCAACAAGATTCATTTCTTCTACTTTAGGAGCTTTTCTTACCACCGTATAAGTTAAAGTATTAGTTTGATAATCTTTATTATTTTCAAAGGTTTTTAACGTATCTAGACGAACACTATCTAAAGAAATTGTGTGTTGGCCCGGCGTTAAATCGGCCCCAATTAATTGGGTTTCATAAGTATTTTCTTTAATTTGACTAATTTGATAAGTACTAGTTTTCTTATCATCATTCGTAATTTTCGCACTTTCCACTAAGGCTTGATGAACATTTGAACTTTTAAAAGTAATAATAGGGATTTCATCAGGTTCAACAACATCCGTAATACTTGCATCCGTTAAAGAAAAATCATAATGACCACCAGTCACAAAATTATGACTAATAATTGTTTCATTTTCATAATAATTATTAAGTTGATCTAATCGACTATCTAAATCGTAGTCTCCTACTACGACAAGTTCATACGTTTTATCTTCATTAATCGGAATATCTTTAAAGCTCATAGCCCCAGCAGCCGTTATTTCTTGATGTTTTATTTCTTCATCGCCATCATAAATAGCGGCACTTCCTTTAATGAAAGCTCCTTCTTCATCAACTAAGTTAAAACTTAAAGTACCCTTGCCATCATCAAGATTGATATTATTAACATAAGGCCGAGTTTTTAATACTTCTCGCGTTATTTTTAAATTAGTTTTAAAAGTTTTACCATTACTTAAAAGGACTTCACTAATCGTAAATTCCCATTTACCAGCTTTCGTTGGCGTATTAAGTAAAAGTTCATATACACCATCACTTAAAGTTACGTCGTAAAATTTATCAGCAACTTTAACTTTAGTAATTGTAAATTCATTGGGCGTAATTTCTGCTTTAAAATTAATAGCCACTAAACCTTTTTCTAAATAATATTCTTTTTGGTCATTTTGTTCTTTTAATTTAACTTTAATATTCTTAGTAACATCTTCGGTCACATCACCCGCATCTTCAATATCCACTTTACCATCATTATTAGTATCATATTTATCATTAGGTTTAGAAGCAGGTTTATCCGTACTATTATTTGAATTAGTGGTTGGTTTTTGTTGATTATTACCATTGTTATTATTAGTTTCGGATTCTTCTTTAGTACCTTCAATATCAATTAAATATTTAATTATTTCTTCGGCATCATTATAATCTTTAACACCATCATTATTAACATCTTTTTTATGATAATTAGTGATTAAAAGAGCACCAATCGTAACAATCGTTACTGCTTCAAGAGCAATCATACCACCAAATAATTTTCCCTTTTTGCGTCCTTTAGCATTATATATAAGAATATATCCTAATAAAGCGACAGCTATAAAACTGGCTCCAATTATAATCGGCACATTACTAAAAGTTTTTACGGAATTTTCTGGATCAGCTGTAATAACAGTATCTTTATCAGTAGGAATTTCTTCACCCGCTACAGCATCTCGAGTTATTAAAACTTTAGCACTCGCTATATCATATTCTTCTAAATTATTCCCATTTGAAGACGAAATATTAGTTAAAGCAATACTTGTATTCCCAACATTAGCCTTTTCTTTAACTTTTAGGCGAACACTAAATAGTTCTCCATCAGCAGCAATTTCACCTGTTTTGTTGATAATTC
Organism: uncultured Bacilli bacterium; assembly: GCA_947589165.1. Classification (GTDB taxonomy): domain Bacteria; phylum Bacillota_I; class Bacilli_A; order RF39; family UBA660; genus Onthocola_B. Next base: position 10,614 of record CANQCH010000008.1, on the reverse strand, counting down.
CGAACTTATTATTCCGAGCATTATAAGAAATACTGGTATTAGTACCAATTGTAAAATTAGTATCATCAATTTTTTGAAATACATTTTGGTCATATTTTAAAGTTGCAATTAAAGCATAAGAATCTAGCTTTTCCGTCGTCGTGGCTCTAACAACAACTTCATCACCAATTGTTAAATCGGTTTTGTCAAGTTCTAGAACAATCCCCTTTTTCGCCAAAACACTCATTGGCCAAATAAAAATCATCACTAAAAACACATAAATCAAATATTTAACCTTTTTATTCATAATCCAATAACTCCCTTAAAAAATATTCACCAGCATATTTTAATATATTATTGCCAATAAATCAACAAAATTCGCACATTTTCTTCATTTATATATTTAATTACTTTTATTAAAAAAGCTCTTTTTTTAATAATATATGCTCATTTTTAAATCTATAATAATGCAAATAACTATTATTCTTCCTTTAACACTAATTAAATTGTTTTTTAGTTAGGGTATATATTCTATTTCGATAAAATTATTGCTATACAAATTATATTCATTATCAACAATATAATCTTTACTAAAGAAAATTATTTGATCTTTGACCCGATCAAATTCTTTATTAATTTTAAATTCCTTTTCACATTCTATATCGGCATATTTAGTACAATCAGCAGTTTTAATTATTTCATTTGTAAATAAGCCCTTATTAGAGAATAAAATTATATTCTCAATACTTTTTGAATCATTAGATGAATAGTAAAAATATTCAATTTTACCATATTCTTCTGAACTATATATAATTTCATTCTTTATTACTTTATGATTTCTGGTTTCATACAAATAAACATTCCCATCACTTTTTAAAACGTAAAATTTATAATTATAAGTCCCATTATTTTCATTAAATAAGGACGATTCTAGCGATATACTTACAACTTTATCTTCTAATGCTATGTCTTTATATTCTGACATTCCTTCATATTCAATGAGTTTTGCATCTTGATTTTCATGTTGAGCAAGTATATATGCTTTATCATTTTTAATAAAAATAGCATCGGCAGGGGATGAATTTAAAATTACATATCTATCATAGTTTACGTTGCTAATTTTCATACAATTTTGATTATTGCTATATAATGGGCCCTTATTATAAATGGAATTATTCATATAAATATAATTGTATGTTAAATAAAAATCTGTATTTTTAATATCTTTACACGCAAAATCATATTTTTCGCCTAATAATTCCTGTATTGTATTATCTTTTGTATCTTTTTTTGCTTCTTTTTTACCATAATCCGAGTTATTATTGCTTTTACATCCATTAAACATAATAAGAGATATTAAAATTAAAATTATTATAAATACTTTTTTCATTTCACTACTCCTATCAATATATCACTAAAATCGTTTTGAATTTTAACATTTTATCATTTTGCACAGCTATTTTAAGCAAAATTAAAACATGCAAAACTAATTATTTTTCATGTTTTTATATATGTACTCCATTTTTGGAGATATTTACATATGGCAGGGGATGAGAGAATCGAACTCCCAACTAAAGTTTTGGAGACTCCTATTATACCATTTAACTAATCCCCTAGAAAGCTTCATTTAAATATATTTCAAACAAAGCTACTTTATTATAACAAGATTAATTATAATGCACAAGTACCATATACACCGAAAAAGCGTAAAATATTTTCCGTTAGTATCGGTACAAAGAATATTAATATCGCATAGATAAATCTTTTCACTGTGGTACTAATGGCTTTTCTTAAAGCATCATTATCTTGATTAACTATGGCTTTCACAAAGTCTATCGTACTAAATATAAAGAGAGCCGCAATTCCCGCATATCGAATTACTTGTAAAGCTTTTTGAAGCCAGTATGCTGGAGCATTAGGATCACTAGTTGGTCCTAATAAACCATAACAGTCCATCCCCGTATAACCTACATTATCATCAGTGCCTGTTAATCCTGTATTGGGATTGTAATTACCACTAGACTTATCAATAATAATTGTATATTGATACATTCCTTCGCCTAAATTATTTGAAGAAACTTTTAATTTATTGGGATAATTAGCAAAAACATTAGTACTTTCCAATTTAAAACTGTCCTTTGCTACCTGATATACCGTATAATTATTATCACTTGTTCCAATTTTCGTAGTTATATGACCATAATTACCGACTTCACCAAAGTCAGTACCATATAAACTCGCAAAATTAGTATACGAAACGATAAAATAATTACCATAACTATTGCTATTACCTATTTCTACGGCAAAACTATTTTTATTAGCATCTAATAACCCCGAATATCTTTTACAAGATGTGGCATCTTCAAAATAGCATTTTGATATTGTTCCACTCGAATTTTCGGGATCGGGAATACTAGAATCAGGAACGGCATTTGTCGTGCCACTGCCTTCAGAACCACTAAAGAATGAAACCATACACATCGTATCGGGACATGTTTTATTAAAAGACATTGTATCGGCCATTTCATCTATATATTTAGCATCTATACTAAAAGAAATAATATTATTATATGCATTATTACCCAACGTCATAATTGAGTAAGTATTACCATTAGCTTGTAATTCTAACTCTTGAGCATTTCCCCCCGCTTCAACTATGGCATATCGTTCACCATTTTCATCTTTCCCGATTTCTAGATTAAATTTATCACCGCTAGCATCAAAATAATAATGGTTACAAGTGGCATGTAATTTTGAACAAGATGCTTTTACCGTATCAAAAGTTATAAAAAAAGCGAATAAGGTAATAATTGTCAAAAAAATTTTCTTCATTTTTTATCACTCACTTATATTTTTTATTATAACAAACTTTCTGAGAAAAAAATAGTTTCTTAAGTATGTTAAAAGATTAAAAATAAACATTTTTTACCTTAATCATAAAATAAATTAGGTGATAAATAAATGCTTATTAATTATACCGAAAATGATTTAGATTTATTGGCCCGAATTATGCGCGCCGAGGCTTTAGGAGATGGTGACTTAGGCATGTTAATGGTGGGCAATGTCGTCGCTAACCGCGTCCTTGCTGATTGCCTAACTTTTAAAAATGTAAATTCCCTTTATGATGTCATTTACCAAAAAAATCAATTTAGTGGGACGCAAAATTCGTTATTTTATGGCAGTGCCACAACAACCGAAAAACAATTAGCTAAAAGAATCTTAGTTGGGGAATATTATTATCCCGCGACCAATGCTTTATGGTTTTATGCCCCATCTGGTTCGGCTAGTTGTAAACAAACTTGGTATGATCAAGATTTAGCCGGTCGTTATAAAAGTCATTGTTTTTATAATCCGGATCCCGGAGTCTGCCGCAAACTACATTAATTTTTCTTTAAGCTCCGAATTTGGTCTGAAGATAAACTAGGGCTTTCATAATTAGGAACTAAATCTCGAAGGCCATAACAATCTCTTAAAATCATAACCATTTGTTCATAAAGAATAATGGCTTCTTGGTAATTTTCACTTTTGATAAAAGCAATTACTTGACTAATATAATTATCTAAAAGCATTTGGGCAATTAGCTCTCTATTAGCATCTTTTCTTAGTGCTTCACTAACTAAGCGACCATACATGTCATAAGTTGCGAGAGCACCAAAATATTCTAACTTATTTTGCATATAAAGATCGCGAAAACTACCTAAGATTTCCCAATCATCTTTCGCTTCATCCGTTTGTAATATTTCTTTAATCGCCGTCATAATATAAGACCAATAATCCTTGGGATCATAGCGACCACATTTTCTTTTTAAAGCTTCATAGGCTTTTTTAATATCTTTATGGGTCCGATGGCGATCAGGCACAAATTTCTGACATGGCGTATCTTCAAAAGCCATTCCAATGCCACTAGATAACCAACCAGAATTATGCATTGGACAAATATATCCTCTTGGCGTAGCTTTACTAATATCATTTATCGGTAAACGAGCGCACATGCCACATTTATCTATATAATAACCTTCGCGATCTTGAAAAGAATATCTCATTATAAAACCCCCTTGGTTTTTCAAGGGTTTATTTTAGGCTAATTTTGCTTATTTGTCAATTTCTTCAAAAACTTCAGCGATTTTAACAAATAAATCATTTAAATTAGCATAAGGAATAAGGAAAAAATTACTATTGCCTTTAATCATTGCCGAAACATTACTTTCATTTTCATAAAGACAGATAATTTTTTTCACTAATTTTTCCGCATAGGCTAGTTCATAACCAACACCTAAAGAGGGAATACTAACATCCGCGATAACTAAATCGGCTTCTTCTAACCAATTAATATCTCGTTTATAAATTTCACTAGCGCCTAAATCCTCACCCGTTATATTTAAATTAATATCACCCAGGTGTTTAGTTAAAACCGGACCATATTTTTCTAAAAAATTAATAATTTCCTTGTAATCAGCAGCTTTTTCTCGACCACCGCGAATCGCCCCACTAAAATAAATTTTCATCTTTACCTCATTTTCTAAATTAACCGTTTTCTAGCATTCTATGCGTTTTTTTATGGCGTAATAATTTAAAAGCTTCTTCGTTTTCATTTGTGATTTTCATATCTTCCGTAGCGATAAAAACTACTTTTTCAAATAATTCACAAATGGCTATTTCTTCTTTAACGGCGGCAACTACTTCGGCATAACTTTTTTTATTATATCTATCAGCTAAAGATACTGGATTCATGCGAAAATCACCATGCCAAAATTGATTATTTTTAAGCTTTGCTACGGCTTTCGCTTCCTCAAAAGTATCATATAAGTTATCCACAAAATTCACCGGGTATGCTTCATTACAAGCGTTATATTCTATAGTCGTTCTGGAGCCAATATCGCCTTGATAACTCGCCATAGTTCTTTTAAAATAAGCTAAATCTTGGTAGGGAAAAACTACTTCATGCTTGATAATACTTTCACCACTAGGTCTATAAATAATTTTAGAAGAAATAACCCAGCACTTAGCCGCAATAAATCCCCGGGTTAAATTTTCATAACCATATAAGTAACCGCCCGGTTCCTTTAATTCTAAAATTGCATATTTAACTGGATAATCATTTGCTTTCATTTTTTACCTCGTAATTTTATTTTAACATAAGAACTTATGGTTTGTTTCTTTAAAATGCAGAAATTAAAAAAGAGCAAAAATTTTGCTCTATAATTGAAATTGCGAATTATATAGTTCGGCATAGAAACCATTTTTTTGCATTAATTCTTCGTGATTACCTTGTTCCACGATATTACCATCTTGCATAACTAAAATTAAGTCGGCATTTTTGATGGTTGATAACCGATGGGCAATGATAAATGATGTCCGACCATAAGTTAATTTATCCATCGCCTTTTGGACTAATTCTTCGGTTCTAGTATCAACATTACTAGTAGCTTCATCTAATATTAAAAATGGTGAATCTTCAATCATCCCGCGCGCAATAGTTAAAAGTTGTCTTTGCCCCGCGGAAACATTATCGTTTTCATTAATTAAAGAATTATATCCATGCGGCAAAGTTTTAATAAAATGATCTAAACCAACAATTTCACATACTTCTTTAACTTTAGCATCAGGAATATTTTCGCGATTATAAATAATATTTTCTTTGACTGTACCATCAAATAACCATGTATCTTGTAAGACCATCGTAAATAAACTATGGACATTAGCTCTAGTTAATTCTTTGGTGGAAATACCATCAATTTTAATATCACCTTTATTAATATCATAAAATTTCATTAATAAATTTACCATGGTTGTTTTACCGGCCCCGGTGGGACCTACAATGGCAATCTTTTGCCCCGCTTTAACTTTTGCACTAAAGTTTTTGATTGTCGGTTTTGTATTCCCCGCATAAGTAAATTCGACGTTTTGAAATTCAATATCCCCTTTAACTTTACTTTTATCTAAAACTTTCGTGATATTTTCTTCCTTCGGCATTTCCGCTTCATCAATAAATTCAAAAACTCTTTCACTAGCTGCGGCCGTACTTTGTAACGAGGTCATCGCTTGCCCTATTTGCGATAATGGGGAAGTAAATAAACGCACATAAGTCATAAAGGCAATAATAACGCCAAAGCTAATCACATCATTCATGGTTAGTAATGCCCCGACAATACAAACGGCCACATAACCAAAATTACCAATAAAATTCATCATGGGCATCATTAATCCGGATAAAAATTGACTTTTACGATTCGCATTGTAAACTTTTTCATTTAAGGTATCGAATTCTTGATTGGCCATTTTTTGTCCATTATAAACTTTAATGACATTTAACCCCGAATATATTTCTTCAATATGGGCATTAAGGTCTCCTAAATATTTTTGCCGTTTAATAAAATATTTTTGGGATTTACTTAAAACTTTAAACATAAAGATAAAGCCGATTAAACTAGCCCCAATGGCCGTTAGCGCCATAAGCCAGTTCGTAACAAACATCATAATAACCGTCCCAATAAATAAAGTAATCGCACTAACTAAAGTCGAAAAAGATTGGTTCATACTTTGGGCAATCATATCAACATCATTTGTTACCCGGGATAAAATATCCCCCGTTTGATTTTGATCAAAATATTTTAATGGTAATTTATTAATTTTTAGGGCAATTTTACGGCGTAAACTTTTGGCAAAATTATTAGATACTACCGTCATGGAAATGGCTTCAATATAATTAAATAAGGCCGATATAAGATATAAACCGACTAAGAAAAGCACAATATTTTTAATTCCCTTCATGTCAAATACCGGTTCAACCATTTTTTGAATTGATTTTGGCATAGTATCTAATTTTTGATAAACTTGCGTTGCATCACTAGTTTTAATGGTACTCATCAAACTAATAAATTGGCTTTGTTCTAGACCCGTAATAGTTACTCCGTCAATAGTTATATCTGGAAAAATTACTTGGGCGATCGCTTCAGGAATCGTGATATTAGTTAAATGATCCCTATCTAATGTGCTTAAATTAAGTAATGTGATTTTATCTTCCGTCGTTATTAAAACGCCTTTATATTCGCTTGCTGGTAATAACATGGCTAATATTTTAGAATCTAAGGTATTAATATTTTTAAATATTTCCTCTTGGGAACCATTTAAAAGATTAATAAATTTTTCTTTTTCACTTTGCTCTATATCAGTAGAGCCCATAATTTTTTCGATGTTGGCTTCGGTCAAATCCATATTTAAGATTTGAGGAATAATTTTCCCCATTGTCTCGGGATCCATATTTTCCGTCACTTTAGTAGTTAAAGTTTCTAAATTTTGAGTATTAATTACTAAACCTGCCGATATTTTATCCACTAAAGCAGATAATTTATTTGGCGCCATAATGGCTAAAACGGAACCTAAAGCGGCTAAAATTAAACCTAAGGTGATTAAAAAACGAAAGGGTTTTAATTCTTTAAATAAACGGAAAAGGGAACCTTTAAAATCTTTAGCTTTTTCAATTTTCATTGGTCTTCTAGGCATTTTCCAGTTCCTCCTTTGATAGTTGAGATAAAGCAATTTGTTGGTAAACTTCACAATTTTTTAAAAGTTCTTGGTGTTTGCCAATACCAACACATTTACCCTTATCTAAAACAATAATTTTATCCGCGTTCATAATCGTCCCAATTCTTTGAGCCACGATTAATGTAGTTGCCGTTTTCGTATATTTTTTTAATTCATGTCTTAAAGTCGCATCAGTTTTATAGTCTAGTGCCGAAAAGGAATCATCAAAAATATAGATTTCCGGTTCCCTGGCAATTGCGCGAGCAATTGATAAACGTTGTTTTTGACCCCCAGAAATATTCGTTCCCCCTTGGGCAATATGGGCTTTTTCTTTTTGCGGTAACTTACTTACAAATTCTTGGGCTTGGGATACTTCTAAAGCTTTCGCCACTAAAGCCTTGGTTTTATGTTTGCCATTTTCTCCAAAAGTAATATTACCTTCCACCGTATCATTAAACATCACTGCTTTTTGAGGCACATAACCTAATTTATTATATAAATAAGCTAAATCATAATCTTTAACATTAACGCCATCAACTAAGATTTCGCCTTTAGAGACATCATAAAAACGAGGCACTAAATTAATAAGCGTCGATTTACCCGAACCAGTAGAACCAATAAAGGCCACGGTTTCCCCTTGCTTAACTTTAAATGAAATATCTTCAAGGAGATATTCTTCGGCATCTGGATATTTAAAATAAACATTTCTAAATTCGATTGTCCCCACTTCAGATGAAGAACTTTCTTTTAAATGACCATTTTTGACGGTAACTTCCCGATCTAAAACTTCATTAATCCGATTGGCCGAAACATTAGCTCGCGGTAATATCATAAAAATCATGGCCAACATCAAAAATGACATAATAACTTGCATTGAATAAGAAGAGAACACTACCATATCACCAAAAATGGCAATTTTACCGGCAAGGGCACTATTTTTAATTAAGGAAATACCGACAATATAAATAGCAAGGGTTAAAAAATACATGACTAAATACATGACCGGTTGCATAACAGCAAATGTTTTTTGGTTGAAGGTTTGCGTTTTGGTTAAATCATCATTAACTTGGGCAAATTTATTTTCTTGAAATTCTTCGGCATTAAAGGCGCGAATAACTCGAATTCCCGTTAAGTTTTCCCGGGTTACATTGTTAATTTTATCAATTAACTTTTGAACAATTTTAAACCGTGGTAAAACAATAACTAAAATTGTTGCTACGGTGCTTAAAAGAATCACAACTGCCAAAGCGGTTAAAGCACTCCATTGCCAATTTTTATTTAAGATTTTCGTCACCGCCCAAATGGCCGTCAAAGGTGCTTTAATAAGCATTTGTAAACCCATCGCGATAAACATTTGAATTTGGGTAATATCGTTCGTCGTTCGGGTAATTAAACTACTTGGCGAAAAATCTTTAACTTCGGCACTTGATAAAGCCATTACTTTATTAAATAATTTTTTGCGCACATTTTTGGAAAAACGAGCCGAAATATTTGCCACAATATAGCCCGTGATAATGGCACAGATTAAAGAAGCTAAAGCACATAAAAGCATATATCCCCCATTAATAAGGATATCTTGCATTTTACTTCCTTCCGTTTGCACTAATTGGGTAATCTCCGACATATAATCCGGCATCTTTAATTCTAACCATACTTGCGCAGCAATTAAGCCAAAGGCAATTAAACCCCATAAGTAATCTTTTTTCTGTAAGTTTTTAAATAATTTAAGCATTTAAATCCTTCCTTTATAATCATTTTACTCTTTATGTTAACACTATTAAAAAAATGACACTTAATCGGCATTTGATTAAATGTTCATTCTTTCTTATAGCATTATATTTATACCACAATTTTAATTATTTTACAAGTTAGGCTCATTTCGTTATTTTTTTACTTATTTCCGTTTTCGAAACTCCTAAAGTTTCTAATTCCGTGATCGTTTTATCTAAAGTTAAAAATAATTGGGCAATTTTAGCTTTCTTTGCTTCATTAACATTTTCACTAATAAAGGTTCCTTTAGTTGATTTCGAAACAATAATATTTTTACTTTCCAAAATATCATAAGCTTTTTTTACCGTATTCGGATTAATACTTAAGCTAATGGCAAGTTCCCGGATTGATGCAATTTGGGTATTTGGTTCTAAAACTCCCGTCGCTACCAAATTTTCAATACTAGCCACAATTTGTTCATAAATTGGAGTTCGCGAATTATAATCAATATTAATCATAATACTCATTCTTACTATCTTGAAGTAAATTTTGCACCATTTCGTCTTTTTTATGGTCATTTAATATTTCTTGATAAATGGTATCAAAATTCTTCAAATCCCCGATTATATATTTATAATAATTATTTTTAACATTCATGGAAATAGAATAGAAACCATCCTGAATTTCATCATCTTGGTGAGCTTTTAAGAAATTAACTAATTTTTTAGCACTATCCGGATAATGACTAATAATATAACTCATGGCACTAAAACTTTCACTATATGCCTCATTAACCCCAAAGAAATAGACATCATCGACTGCAAAATTAGCCATAAAGCGATGGTTAAATAACTTGGCAACATATGTTGCTAACTCCTTCGTTTTGCCGACTGGAAATTCGATTTCCTTTAATTCATGATTTTCGTATTTATATAAATTTAAATAGGTAAAATTAATATTATCGTCGGTTGCTAAATCTTTTGTCGCGTTTAATAATTGCTTTAAGTCTTTATCCTGAAGTTTTATGTTTTCACTTATATCGTTACTCGTTATCGTATCAATTTTTTGATAATCAAATTTACTTATATCGGTTTTAAGATCATTTTCTTTGATATATTCCATGATGATATTTTCTTTACCGGCATCAATTTCACTTGGCACATTAAGTACCGTAGTATAATTTTTATGACCACTTTTAATCGTCGCCGTTATAGCATAAAAACCATCATAATTAGTACCTACGGTGTATGAAATCAATTTATCAATATAATTGGGATCCGTAATTTCCACTTGCGAATAACCATTGTAATCTAAAATAATCGCATCAATATTTTTTAGATAAACATCTTTCGTAGCAACTCTCATCCAAACATAGTAGACCCCATGTAAAAGAACCATACT
>CANQCH010000007.1 GCA_947589165.1 uncultured Bacilli bacterium | reverse complement strand
ATTTCATCAATAATGTCGGGGCCTTCATCTTTTAAAATATCAATTAAACTAATTTCATTACCTTCTTTATCATAACCAATGGCATCATTTAAACTGACGACATTATTGATGTTTTTATTGGAACGAAAGTACATTAATATTTCGTTTTGAATACAACGAGCTGCGTAAGTGGTTATTCTAGTTTTTTTATTATTTTTATAAGTATCAATACCTTTAATTAAACCAATGGTGCCAATGCTAATTAAATCATCGGTGTCAATATTTTTATTATCAAATTTCTTGACAATATGGGCTACTAAGCGTAAGTTGTGTTCAATTAATTTATTTCGGGCTTCTTGGTCACCATTAAGCATTTGGTTGATACATTTTTCTTCTTCCTCTTTGGTTAAGGGATCGGGAAAGACATTATTGGAATAACTTCCCGTAAAAAAGATAAGACCTTTAATGAGAGCAATTAAATTTAAAAACATAAAACACTTCCTAGTAAAGTATATTAAAAAATTGGAGTTTTATATTAAGGAATAGTAAGTTTTTGACCAAAATTTTTAACTTTTCGTTTAGTAATAAAAATAGTATAATATTTTTAGGAGTAATAATGGAAACAAAAAAATTTACGATGCGTGATGAAGCGTTTATTTGTTTAAATTGTGGCCGCGAAGTTTTACCTTTAGGTTATACGGCGCGCGATCATTGTCCTTTTTGTTTATATAGTAAGCATGTCGATATTTTCCCGGGGGATCGAAAAAATACTTGTCAAGGTTTACTTAAACCAATTGATTTAGAAAAGTTTAAAGATAGTTATAAAATTATTTATCAATGTGCTAAATGTGGGGAGATTCATAAAAATATTATGGCGCGCGATGATGATTTAGAAAAAATTATCGCCTTAAGTAAGAAGGAGTAAAAAAATGAAAAAGTTAATTTTAGTGGATGGCAATAACTTAATGTTTCGGTCGTATTATGCAACGGCTTATACGGGTAATTTAATGAAGAATTCGAAAGGTTTTCCGACCAATGCTTTATATGGTTTTGTTTCTATGATTAATAAAATCATCATGGAAGAAAAGCCTATTTATATGGCCGTGGCTTTTGATATTGGCCAAAACTTTCGGAAAGCCGAATATGATTTTTATAAAGAAGGGCGGATTGCTACGCCCGAAGAATTAAAAATGCAAATGCCGGTGGCACGTGAAATACTAGATGCCATGAATATTAAGCATTTAGAATTAGCCCCTTATGAAGCGGATGATATTATTGGGACAATTGTCAAAATGACGGAAGCCGATCCCGAATTTGCCTCCACAATTGTATCTAGTGATAAAGATTTACTCCAATTAATAAGTGATGAAACCGAAGTTAAACTCCTTAAACAAAAAGGCTTTATTCGCTATACCAAAGAACAATTTATTACCGATTATGGTATGGAACCAATTAAAATGATTGATTTAAAAGCCTTGATGGGTGATGCTTCCGATAACATCCCGGGTGTTAAAGGCATTGGTGAAAAAACGGCTTTAAATTTATTACATGAATTTGGCAGTTTAGAAAATTTATATGATCATATAAGTGATGTTAAAGGGAAAACCCAAGAAAAATTAATCAATGATCAAGAAAATGCGTTTATGAGTAAAAAAATTGCGACTATTTATCGCGATGTACCATTAAATATTAGTTTAGAAGATTTACACATGGGAAAAGTAAAACCCAAATTAGTCGATTTATTTCAAGATTTAGAATTCTTTTCCTTAATTAAAAGTATGATGGTACCAGTTAAAGAAGAAAAAAAAGAATTAGAAGTAACCGTCGTAGATGATTTTAAGGCCATTACTTTAGATGAAAAAATTGCTCTTTATTTAGAATTAGACGAAGAAAATTACCATACGGGAAAAATTATGGGTTTAACCGTTAAAGATTCCCATGGCATCTATTTTGTTGAAAGAGAAAACGTTATTAAGGTATTAAACCAAATTAAAGATAAAGAAATTATTACCTATGATGCCAAAAAGATTATTTGTAATACCAAAATCAAAATTAATTGTGTTTTTGATTTAATGATTGCAAGTTACTTATGTAATTATAATATTAAAGATGATATAGCTTATTTAATGCAACAATTTGACGAAAAGATCATCTTTTATGATGCCTTTATGAAAGATTTAGAACGAATAAGTAAATTAAAAATGTATTTGGCCCAAAAAGTTGATTTTATTTACAATATGGAAGCTGTTTTTGCCGAAAAACTAGGAGAACACCATTATCTTGATTTATTTAATAATATTGAAATGCCTCTTTTATATGTTTTAAGTGATATGGAAACCGCGGGAATAAAAGTTGAAAAGCAAGTCTTAGAAGCCATGAAAGAAGAAATTAAGGTTAAAATTGAAGCTTTAAAACAAGATATTTATGCCGATGCTGGTATGGAATTTAATATCGGGAGTCCTAAGCAATTAGGTGAAGTTTTATTTGAAAAAATGCAAATTGCGACGGGCAAAAAAAATAAAACCGGTTATAAAACCGATGTGAAAGTATTAGAAAAATTAGCCGGGAGACATCCTATTATTGCGAAAATATTAGAATATCGGAATTTAACGAAGATTTTTTCAACTTATATTGAAGGTTTAGAAAATTATATCCAAGCTGATGGGAAAATTCATACGATTTATAAACAAACTTTAACTAGAACCGGAAGATTATCATCCGTTGAACCTAACTTACAAAATATTCCGGTACGCGAAGAATTAGGCCGTAATATTCGAAAAGCCTTTATTCCTGAGAATGATTGTTTTTTAAGCGCTGATTATTCGCAAATTGAACTACGGATTTTAGCTCATATTTCGGATTGTAAACCCTTAATTGAAGCCTTCAAAAATAGCGAAGATATTCACACCAAAGTGGCTAGTGATATTTACGAAATTGCGCCAAGCGAAGTGACAAAAAAAATGCGGCGGACGGCAAAAGCTGTTATCTTTGGGATTGTCTATGGAATTAGTAGTTTTGGTTTAGGCGAAAATTTAAATATATCCCGAAAGGAAGCCGATGAATTTATTCATAAATATTATGAATTATATCCCGAGGTTAGAAAATACATGGATGATATCATTGCTAAAACTCATGAAATTGGTTATGTGACCACGCTTTTTGGCCGTACCAGAGTAATTGATGAAATCAAAAATGCCAATTATATGATCAGGCAAATGGGCGAAAGAATGGCTTTAAATACGCCAATTCAAGGTACTAGTGCCGATATTATGAAAATGGCCATGATTAATGTCTATAAACGTTTTAAGCAAGAAAAAATAACGAGTAAGATCTTATTACAAGTTCATGATGAAATTATTATTGATTGTAAAAATGAAGAATTAGCTAAAATTAAACAAATAGTAAAAGAAGAAATGGAAAATGTTTTTCCGTTAAGTGTCCCTTTAAAAGTGGAAATTGATACGGGTATTAATTGGTATGATACAAAATAATTAAAAAAAGAGCTATTAAATAGTTGACAAATTGTGAAATTTTTAATATATTGAAAATGCATAAGAAATTATGCTTTAAAAAGCGGTGAACCCAGCCATTAAATTGGGAGTTGAAAAAGCGGTGAACCCGGCCATCAAACTGGGAGCTAAAAAAGCGGTGTACCCGGCCATTAAACTGGGAACTAAAAAAGCAGACTAGGGAATATACTCTAGTCTTTATTATTTTTATTATAGGAGGTTTGGTTATGTTTTTTAATTTATTTATTGCCAAAATTGATGGTAGTTATTGTGAGTATTTACGAAAATATGATAATAAAGTGCCATTTAATATGATGGCTAAAAAAAATCGCCCATTTTTAGGCATTTTATTTACAATTCATAATGTTGAATATTTTGCTCCCTTATCAAGTCCAAAAGAAAAGCATTTAAAAATGCATAACACTTTAGACTTTGTTAAAAATGCATAACACTTTAGACTTTGTTAAAATTGCCAATGGCAAATTAGGTGCCATTAATTTTAATAATATGGTGCCAGTTACTAAAAATAATTATCAAATTATTGATTTAAATAAAAAAACTTTGAATAAACAGGATAATCAATATCAAGAACTATTAAAAGATCAATTATCTTGGTTAAATAAAAACTATATTCAAATTATTTATAAAGCTGATAATTTATATGCCCTTTATTTAGCTAATTTACTACCAGAAAATATAAAAAAACGGTGTTGTAATTTCAAACTATTGGAAGAAAAATGTACCGCATATAAAAATTTGCCAATGTAAATTAACTTATCTTTTGTTTTATTAAAAATAATTGTATAATTAAAGAGAAATATATTAAAATAAAACCAATAAAGGATAGTGATTATTATGCCGGAAATTGCCGAAGTAGAAACCGTTAGACAAACCTTAAAAAAACAAATCTTACATAAAAAAATTAAAGATGTCAAAATTTTATATGCAAAAATGATTGAAAGTGATGTTAAAACTTTTGTTAAAGATTTAATTAATGATGAATTTATTGATATTAAAAGAAGAGGCAAATGGTTAATTTTTGAATTACATAACCATTATTTACTTTCCCATTTACGAATGGAAGGAAAGTTTTTTCTTAAAAATAGCACCGAAGAAATTTTAAAACATGAACATATCATTATTAGTTTTACCGATGGTACCGATTTAAGATATCATGATACGCGGAAGTTTGGCCGAATGAATTTAATTAAAAAAGAAGACTTGGAAAAGACGGAAAGTATTCAAAAACAAGGGTTGGAACCAGGCGATAAAGCTTTAACAAGTAGTTATTTATTAACAAAGTTTCACCATAAAAAATTACCCATTAAAAGTGTTTTACTCGATCAAACCATTATTAGTGGATTAGGTAATATTTACGCTAATGAAGTATTATTTTATGCCAAGATAAATCCTTTAAAAGAAGCGGGAAAATTAACGGCCAATGAATGCGAACTAATTTGTAAAGGAGCGAAGGAAATTATTACCGAAGCAATAAAAATGGGTGGTACCACCATTAAAAGTTATACTTCTTCTTTAGGGGTTACGGGCCGTTTTCAACAAAAATTAAAAGTGCATAAAAAAGCCGGACAACCATGTCCAACTTGTCATAAACCTATTCAAAATATTAAAGTGGGTGGGCGGAGCACTTATTATTGCCCCAATTGTCAACGATAATCATTAAATTCTAAATAATAAATCGGATTAAAGTTATGTTCTTCAATGACGGTTTCGCCTTTATCAGCTTCCTTCATTTCAGCGGTCGTAACTAAAAAGTAAGTGTGAAATAAATAATCTTTTTGTTCACTACTATTTGGATCAGATACCGGATCATCCCAAGTTAAATCTAAATGAAGCCATTTATTTTCGAAATAAACGGCATTCCACACATGACCAGTGGAAGAATAACTAATTAAATCGGGCGTGGTCGCAATTTTATAATTATCAAAACCTAATTTAGTTAAGAAAATCGCCATTAAATCGGTATAACCATTACAGGTCGCATAACCCTGGATGATAGGGCCATAAGCATTATATGACTTATAGGGACTATCATCTTTTTCATTTCTTTCAATATCATATTTGGTATGATTAGCAATGTAATCATGAATTGTTTTAATTTTTTCATATGGTTCCATATCAGCCGTTATATTTTCTTTCAAAACTTTATCGACAGCTGCATCAATGGCTAAAATTTCTTCCTTCGTATATAAATAACTAATATTTAAAGTAATTTCACCGGATTCATTAATCGTAATTTTAATTTTATTAAAACTATTAAAAGGATGAACGTAGTTATTAATGTGGGTATAGGCGGCCTCATCATTACTAATGGCATCCATATCGGTTAAACAACTTTGATATTCTTTGGGACAATAAAAGGTAAAAGTTTCCCAACCATTATCAATCGTTGTATAAATAATATTAAGTAAATCTTGGTAAGAATAGGGAATATAATCTTTACTTCTTTGCACAAATAAATAATCTTTATTTTTCGTATATTCATTTTCTGGTTTCATAACTAAAGATGGACCTTTACTAATAATATTTGCTAGATAATTAGTAATGGGATCTAAAAAGTAACAGGTTCCACCTAATAAAAGTAAAGAGATAATTAAAAGACCAATTTTTTTCAATTTCTTCACCTAAAATAATCATAACAAAAAAAAACGAAGTAAACAATTTTTTTACTTCATTTTTTTAACTTTTTCGGTTAATCTTGATTTTTGTCTATCAGCCGTATTCTTTTTTATTAAACCTTTACTAACAGCTTTGTCAGTATATTTTTGAATATCTTTTAATAGAGCTCCCGCTTTTTCGACTTCGCCAGCAGCAATTGCTTTTTCACAATTTTTAATTAAATTTGCTACGCGCATTTTTAGTTCATGATTATTCACGGTCTTTTTTGCAATAACTTTAATTGCTTTTTTTGAACTTTTAATATTGGCCATTTTATCGCTCCTTCCTCGTTACTTAAATAATTCTAACAAAAAAATGGTAAATAAGCAAGTAAAATCCGTAGTTTCTTATTTATTATATTATTTTTATTCATTAATATGTGCTTTCGTTAATTTCCGTATTTGAATAGTTTCGCTTCTTTGTTCTACGGGTAATTCACTTAAGGTTAATTGGGGTATTTCGTTTAATTCTTGATAAGCTAATTGGCCTTTTAATTTTTGGACTTCTTTCGTCAGAGTATCAATCTTTTCTCGATTAAGATGGATACAGTAATTTAATTTATTCACTTGGCTATTTAATTTAGATTTAGTTCCAATCACGGCACTAGTAACAATTTTTGCAAAAATTAGGGTTAAATCGCCAATTCCGATTAATGTATTAAGAATTGTTAATTCGCTAAAGCCAATGAACGTAAGGGGTGTTAGAACTAAAAATAAAATTAAGAAACCATTAATTTTTTTGATAAAGCTAAGATCATCCGTAATTAATCCAATTAATTCTAAACAAGCTCGGCTTTCCTTGGTTAATTTTTCGATATTATTTTCTTTTTCAAATATTTCGCTAGTCGCATCAATATCACCATTTGTTTCCACCATTAACGTTTCATTATCATCGCTCATAACTTCGTAAGTATTTTTCTTAATCGTATTAATTAAATATGTAAACATCTTCCACCTCAAATAATTATTTTAGCTTAAAATGAAAATTTTGCAATAAAAATTTAAATAGGTGTGAGATTCGACAAATTTTATGAAGGCATAAGTTTATAGTAGAAGTGATGCTTATGAAAAAAAGATTTAAAGCGCGAAAAAAAATCCCCATTTTATTTTTAAAAACCATAATTCTTTTAATTATTATGGTCTTTTCCTTTGGCCTAGCTTTCAAGTTTTTTTATAATAAAATTCATATTAAGCTCGATAATGAAAAATTTATTGATTATTTAGTCCATGATGCTTTAGGTACTTATGATTTAGGTGATTTAACTTCCTTAAATAGTACGGAATTTTTACTGAAGTATTCGCTGGGGATTGAAAAAAGTACTAATTTGGTGAGTAAAGAAGTAACGAGTGAAATTGAAGAACCGAAGATGGAAGAAACAGAAAATGTTAACCAAGAACCAATTGTTTATATTTATAATACCCATCAAAGTGAAGGGTATAAAACTAATTTTTTAGAAAGTTTTAATATTAATAATACCGTTTTAATTGGTTCGTATATTTTAAAAGAATATTTAAATGATTTAGGTATTAACTCCGTGGTGGAAGAAGGAAAAATTGCCGATATTTTAGCCCAAAATAATTGGAAATATGGTTATAGTTATCGCGCGAGTCGTCAGCTTTTAGATAAAGCAAAAAAAGCGCAGCCATCGTTAAAATATTTTATTGATTTCCATCGGGATTCTAGTCCTTATACGGCAACTGCAACGGAAATTGAAGGGGAAAAATATGCCCGCGTTTTATTTGTGGTCGGTCTAGAACATGATAACTATGAGGCTAATTTAGCTGAAGCCGAAAAGATTAATGAAAAAATTAAAAAGATTAATGTTTCGTTATCGCGGGGAATCATGCAAAAACAAGGCCCCGGGGTTAATGGCGTTTATAATCAAGATAATAGTAAATATACTTTTTTAATTGAAGTGGGCGGCCAATATAATACGATTGAAGAGATAAATAATACCCTAAAAATGCTAGCTAAAGTATTACATGAATATATCACGGAGGTGGAAAATGAAGGACAAAAAACCTAATCGGTTTCTCCAAATAATCGGGCTTTTATTTGTCGTTTTTATCGCGCTTTTTATCGCCGGGAAAAGTGGTTATTATGAAACGAGTTTAAATGAAAAAGTGGCCTTAACCGATGAACAAATCAAAAAGTTTGAAGAAGATGTAATGAATGGGGAAGTGATTGATGTTAATGCCTACATTTTAGAAGAACGTAAAGATTATGCCAATGGCTTTACTGCGGCAGGTGATAAATTTACCGCGGCCGTAGAAGGTTTTATCACCGATGGCTTTCAAGGGTTATTTGACGTTTTAAAAACTTTATTTTTGTAAATATTTGTTAATTATAGTATAATCATAATAGGTGTTTAAAATGGATAAAAATCCAATTCGAAATTTTTCAATCATCGCCCATATTGATCATGGGAAAAGCACTTTGGCCGATCGTTTCTTAGAATTAACCCATGCCGTTGAGCAAAGAGAAATGAAAGATCAACTCTTAGATAACATGGATCTAGAACGGGAACGGGGAATTACGATTAAATTAAATGCTGTTGCCTTAAAATATAATTATCAAGGTACGGATTATACTTTTAATTTAATTGATACACCGGGACATGTCGATTTTTCTTATGAAGTATCCAGGTCTTTGGCTGCTTGTGAAGGCGCTATATTAGTTGTTGATGCCGCGCAAGGCATTGAAGCCCAAACTCTAGCTAATCTTTATTTAGCCTTAGAAAATGATTTAACCATTATTCCGGTTATTAATAAAATTGATTTGCCAAATGCCGATATTCCGCGGGTTAAAAAGGAATTAGAGACAACTTTAGGTTTTAAAGAAGACGAAATTATCCTTTGTAGTGCGAAAACCGGCGTAGGTGTAGCCGATATTTTAAAGGCCGTCGTAGAAAGAATTCCGGCTCCCGAAGTAAATATTATGCGTCCGACGCGAGCTTTAATTTTTGATAGTTATTTTGATGCTTATCGCGGGGTGATTTTACTCGTTAAGGTTGTTGATGGCCAAATCAAAGTTGGCGATAAAATTAAAGGTTTAGCGAAGCCCAATGTTTTTGAAGTCGTCGAATTAGGCGTGCATACGCCGAAAGAGAAAAAATTAACGGTTTTAAAAAGTGGTGATGTTGGTTATATTGCCGCGGCTATTAAAGATATTGCCAGTGTCGCCGTCGGAGATACCATTACCGTTTTAAGTAATGAAGCTAAGGATGCCCTCGCGGGTTATAAACCCATGAAACCGATGGTATTCTCCGGCATTTTTCCGACCGAACCCAATAAATTTGAAGAGTTAAAAGAGGCCTTAAATAAATTAAAACTAAATGATGCGGCTTTAACTTTTGAAACAGAAACTTCGGCCGCTTTAGGTTTTGGCTTTCGGGTTGGTTTTTTAGGCCTTTTACATATGGATGTGTTCTTAACCCGCCTCGAAAGAGAATTTAATATTGGCATTATTGCGACGAGTCCGAGTGTCGTTTATGAAGTAACTTTAACCGATGGGACTATAATCATGGTTGATTCGCCCCATAAAATGCCGGATCGGGTAAAAATTAAAGAGATTAAAGAACCTTATATTTATACCAACATTATTGCTCCGAGTGAATTTATGGGACCAATCATGGAATTATGTCAAAATAAACGGGGTATTTATCAAAGTGTCGAATATCTTGATACCACGCGAATTAATGTCCATTATGAACTACCACTTTCAGAAATTGTTTACGATTTTTATGATAAACTAAAAAGTTCTACCAAAGGTTATGCTTCCTTTGATTACGAAATTAAAGATTATCAACCAAGTGATTTAGTGAAAATGGATATTTTACTTAATGGGGAGGCCGTTGATGCTTTAAGCGTCATTGTTCATAAAGATTTTGCTTATGCGAAAGGTCGGGCCATTGTGAGTAAATTAAGAGAATTAATTCCCCGGCAAATGTTTCAGATTCCCATTCAAGCTAGTATTGGTTCCAAAGTAATTGCCCGGGAAAATATTAGTGCCATGCGAAAAAACGTCTTAGCCAAGTGTTATGGTGGCGATGTTAGCCGTAAAAGAAAATTATTAGAAAAGCAAAAAGAGGGTAAAAAAAGAATGAAAATGGTGGGTTCGGTCGAAGTTCCCCAAGAAGCTTTTTTAGCCATTTTAAGTGAGGAGTAGAGAAAATGGAAAATATCAAAAAAATTCAAGTTAGTGATGAACATATTCGCGGTTTTTTAGCCAAAGTTTTTAAAACAGATGAAGTTCGTTTAAAGTTTTTAGGTCAAGTAATTTTGCAATTTGGTTTAGATATGAATACTATTTGTGAAATTTTAAATATACCTTTAGAAAAACAAAAGGAATTTTATGTTCAATTAAAGTCGGTTAATAAATCAAATGAAGAATATTTATATAATACGTTATATCGTAATATACGTAATCCCTATAAAACGAAACAAGCATTTTATGATTATATGACGGAATTTTATTTAGCCGTTGCCCATAAAGATTATGAACAAATAAAAAAATGTAAAGAAATTTTTTATCAAATCGAAAAGGAAGTGCAAGATATTATTAAAAATCGGCAACCTAATGTGCCTTTAAGCGATGAAGATATTGTGACTCTTTTAAAATTTCAAATAAAATATCATCTTCCTAGTAAAGCTATGTGTGAAAAATTAGGTGTTATCAATCGTAATCGTTATTTATATCGGGTTGAAGCTTTAGAAGATGAATATCCCGATTTAGTGATGGATTTCTATACCTTAACTGATTCCATCAAAGATAGGATAATTAACCGTGGGGAAAGATAAAGCTTTATACGTTCATATTCCTTTTTGTAAAAGCATCTGTACGTATTGTGATTTTTGTCGTTTTATTTATAATCCTAAATGGGTAGCGGTCTATCTCGATGTCTTAGCTCAAGAAATTAAAGATCGCTACATGGATGATGAAGTTAAGACCATTTATATTGGGGGTGGAACACCATCCGCTTTAAGTATTGCCGAATTAAAACGTTTATTTAAAATTTTAACGGTTGTGAAAAAACAAAAGGATGCGGAATTTACGTTTGAATGTAATATCGATGATATCAAAGAAGATTTACTTATTTTATTAAAAGAAAATGGGATTAATCGGTTAAGTATTGGGATTGAATCTTTTATCCAAAAGAACCAAGATTTTATGAATCGACATGCTACTTTTAAAGAATCAGAAGCTAAAATAGCTTTATGTCGCAAATTAGGTTTTCATAATATTAATTTAGATTTAATGTATGCTATTCCCGGGGAAACTTTAACGGATTTACGGCAAGATTTAAAGTTGTTTTTAAAATTAAAACCGGAACACCTTAGTACCTATAGTTTAATGATTGAAAATCATGCTATTCTAGGGGTTAAAAAAATCGAAGCCATTGATGAAGAATTAGATTATTTAATGTTTTTGGAAATTAAGAAAACGTTAAGAAATTATCATCATTATGAAATTAGTAATTTTGCTTTACCTGGATATGAATCAAAGCATAACTTAACTTATTGGCATAATGAAGAATATTATGGCTTTGGTTTAGGGGCCGCGGGATATATTGATGATGTACGATATGAAAATACCAAAGATTTAAAAAAATATTTATTAGGGGAATATGTTGCGAGTGAAGAATTAGTTAAAGGCCAAGAAAAAATGAATTACGAAATTATGTTAGGCTTACGGCTTTTAGACGGGATTAACTTAGACGCTTTTCAAACTAAATATGGTAGGTCTTTAACTGAGGCTTATGATTTAACGAAAGTTTTAAAAATGAAAGATTTAATTATAAAAAAGGGGTATATTTATCTAAATCCGGGAAAAATATATGTAATGAATGAAATATTATTAAAAATAATTTAGGTGATGCATAGTGCTCGAAAGTCTCGAAGTTTTAAATGGTGAATTAACCCCCAAGTTTGATAAATACAATAATTTATATACCGTCCAAATTGGGAATGATGTTTTTAGTTTAGAATTAAATTACCAGGTAACCTCAAGTGCCAATGTAAGTATTTTTGGTAACGAAAACTTACAAGAAGGGGAAAATGAAGTAATTATTACGGTCATGGATGATACGAATAAGATGACGGAATATAATTTATTAGTCATGAAAGAAGAAGCCAAAACGACGAGTAATACGTTAATTACGCCGGAACCTTTAGAAGTAAGAAAGGAACTACCCGGTTATGTTGCTCCTTTAATTGCCATCATTTGTTTTACGTTAATTTTAATCACTTTTGGATTATTATTTCGGAAAAGAAAACATAAAAATTAATCATTTTAGTATAAATTACTAAGGTGATTTTTTTATGCAATATATTTTTCATCGGGGTTTTCATAAAACGAAAACGGAAGAAAATACAATGGCGGCTTTTTTAAAAGCGAATGCTGATGAACGGTGTATCGGAATGGAAACTGATGTGCGTACGACCTTAGATCATGAATTTGTTTTGTATCATAGTCCCCTTTTTCATGATGAATTAGTCCAAAATGTTTTCTATAAAGATATGGCCAAAGAAAATGTTATTCGGTTAGAAGATTTATTAAAAATAAATACAGCAAAGATTATCTTGTTAGAAATTAAAGATTTTAATTTGGATATTCCCAAGTTTTTAAAAATTTTAAATAAATATCCGCGGCAAATTTATATTATGAGTTTTAGTAATAAAGTGATAAAAAAATTAGCCGCAGCCAAAACGAAATATAAAATTGGGATTTTAAATTATGTTTTTAATACAATTAATGATTATCCCTATGACTTTATTTGTCTTTTAAATGATGTTTTAACATTTAAATTAATTCAAGATTTTCAGGCGAAAAATATTGAAATTTTTAGCTATGGCATCCGGAGCTTTAAAGATTTACATTATTCTAATTTGACTTACATTATAAATAATGATTTATTACCTAAAGCATGATATAATTTAAAAGAAAGAAGGTAGTAAAAAAATGTGTACAGCTATAACATATCAAACAAAAAATCATTATTTTGGCCGTAATTTAGATTTAGAATATTCTTATCATGAAACCGTGACGATTATGCCCCGTAATTATCCCTTAACTTTTCGCGGGGGCAAGAATTTACCTAATCATTATGCCTTAATTGGCATGGCGTTTGTAGCAAATGATTATCCTTTATATTATGATGCCATGAATGAAAAAGGCTTAGCCATGGCGGGCTTAAATTTCCCCGATAATGCTTATTATTTTCCGTATCAAGATGATAAAGAAAATGTGGCGCCTTTTGAATTTATACCGTATATTTTAAGTCAATGCCAAGATCTTGCCGAAGCCAAAACTTTACTGGAAAATATCAATTTAGCTAATCTTAATTTTAGTGAAGAGTTAAAAGCGTCTCCACTTCATTGGCTTATCGCGGATAAAACAGGGTCTATCACCGTGGAAAGTGTTAAAGAAGGTTTAAAAGTTTATGATAATCCGGTGGGTATTTTAACTAATAATCCCTCATTTCCCTACCAAATGTTTAACTTAAATAATTATCTTAGTTTATCTAAAGAAGCACCAGTTAATCATTTTGCCCCTAGTTTAAATTTAACAACTTATAGTCGGGGCATGGGAGCTTTAGGTTTACCGGGTGATTTATCGAGTGCCTCAAGGTTTGTAAAAGCCACATTTACAAAAATGAATGCTTTATCGGGGGAAGACGAAAGTGCAAGTATTAGCCAATTTTACCATATTTTAAATGCGGTTGATCAACAACGGGGTTGTGTCGATATGGGGGAAGGCAAATACGAAATAACGATTTATAGTTCTTGTTGTAATTTAGACGAAGGCCTATATTATTATAAAACCTATGAAAATAGTCAAATAACTGCCATTAATATGCACCATGAAAATTTAGCTGGTACCACTTTAGTTAATTATGAACTAATCACAGGCCAACAAATAAGAAATCAAAATTAGGTATGAATTTAGTAATACCTTTTTATTTGACATAAATTAAAAGTTTTATTATTAAATAAAAGTTATTTATTGTATAATTAAAGTAGGTGATAACATGAGAATTATTGTATCGGCCGGCGGCACGGGTGGTCATATATATCCGGCCTTAGCCATCATCAAAAAATTTCAAGAAAAAGAAAAAGATTTAAAAGTTATATATATAGGGACTCATAATCGCATGGAAAAAGATATTGTGCCCAAGATGAATATAGAATATGAAGCTTTAGAAATATATGGTTTTAGTAAAACAAAAATCGGGCAAGATATTCATAATGTAAAATTGATTCGGCAAGCCGAAAAGAAATGTCTTAAAATTATGCAAGATTTTAAGCCTGATGTCGTCATTGGGGTCGGGGGGTATGTGACTTATCCGGTGATTAAAGCAGCCCATAAATTAGGCATTAAGACGGTTTTACACGAACAAAATAGTATGCCTGGGAAATCTAATATTTGGTTAAGCAAAATGGTCGATTTGGTTTGTGTTTCTTTTGCAAGTACCAAAACTTTATTTCCAAAAGCCCCTAAAGTTATATATACGGGCAATCCTTGTGGCGATGGCGCTTTAGAAATTAAAAAAATCCAAAAAGAAACTTTAGGTTTTGATCCCCATAAAAAATTAATTATTATTGTGGCCGGTTCTTTAGGTAGTCGGACAATTAATGAAAAATTAAAACCTTTTTTAAATTTAGTTGATGAAGCCGAATATGAAGTTCTTTATATCGCGGGGAAAAACTATTATGAAGATTTTATTAAAGATACGAAATTTCCTGCCAATGTTAAAGTTGTACCATATTTTGATAATTTAAATGCTTTAATGAAAGACGCTTATTTAATAATTACCCGGGCGGGAGCATCGACGATTAGTGAAATTTTAGCCCTTAATATTCCGAGTATTTTGATTCCGAGCCCATATGTTGCTAATAATCATCAATATTATAATGCTTTAGATTTAGTGAATATGGGCGTGGCCGAATTAATTGAAGAAAAAAATTTAAAAGCGGATATCTTACAAATAACGATTAATGAATTAGTGAATAATACTGCCAAATATAAGGAAATGGTTAAACGATTAGAAAAAATTGCGACGACTAGTTCGGCGACGATTATTTATGAGAAAATAAAGGAACTTTTAAAATGAAAGCAGAATTAGCGCAATTTGGCGATATCTTAACCGACGTCGATTTAAAAAAATATAATACCTATGGCATCGGAGGTAAAGCTCAATATTTAATTAAACCCTTTGATCGTCAAAATTTAATATTTTTATTAACGTTTTTAAAAGATAAAAAAATTTCCTATTATCTTTTAGGTCATGGTTCTAATGTCATATTACCGGACGAGGATTTTTTCGGCGTTATTATTAAATTAGATCATTTAAATCACTTCGAAATAACGAATGATTTAGTTAGAGTGGAAGCTGGGCTTCCTTTAAATCAATTGGTTAATAAAACCTTAAACGAAGGTTATACGAACTTAGTTGCTTTAGCCGGGATTCCCGGGACGGTTGGAGCTGCAGTAAGAGGGAATGCCGGGGCTTTTAAACACGAAATATTTAACGATGTTCGGGATGTTACTATTTTAAATGAAAACCTAGAGGTCGAAACATTACCCCGGAAAAAGATTAATTATGCGTATCGCCAAACAGCTTTCCAAAAGCGCAATATCATTATTTTAGGTGCTACTTTAAAACTCGAAAAAGGCGATGTTTCCCTCGCTCAAGAATTACGCGAAAATAATTGGCAATATCGGCTTAATCATCAACCAATTGGGACGAAAAATGCTGGTAGCGTTTTTAAAAATCCTACGAATATGGCGGCCGGGAAATTAATCGAAGATTTAGGCTTTAAAGGGCAAATGGTCGGTGATGCCCAAGTTAGTTTAAAGCATGCTAATTTTATTGTTAATACGAACGAAGCCAAAGCCGTGGATATTTTAACCTTAATTAAAAATATGCAAAAGGCTGTCCGCGCCAATTACGACATAAATTTAGAACTAGAACAAATAGTAGTAGAATGGGGAAAAAATGAAAGAAAAGAAGATTAAAAGGCGACTTACTTTTAAAGGTTTTATTTTAATTGCCTTATTTTTATACTTAGTTGTTATGCTTGGCTATTTTATTTATAAAATGCCGGTGAAAAGTATTATTATTAAGGGTAATACTTTAACTACTGATGAGACAATTTTAAAAAGTGCCGCGATTAATAGTAAAACATCTATTTGGCAAATCAGTTCCCATCAAGTGAAGAAAAATATTACGGCGTTAGATTTTATTAGTGATGTGAAAGTAAAAAGACATATTTGGGGTAGTGTGGTTTTAGAAGTAACCGAAGAAAAAGTTTTATTCTTTTACGAAGCAGAAGCCAAATACTATTTAAGTAATCAAACGCTGGTCAAAACCGAGCAAAAAGTTAATGGAATTCCGACCTTAATTAATTATGTTCCGAGTGATTTATTAAAAAACTTTGGCCAAAAATTTGCCCAAATCGATAATGATATTATTCAAATGATTAGTGAAATTAATTATGATCCCGACATTAATGGCGAAATAACTATTGATGATAGTCGGTTCTTTTTAAAGATGAATGATGGTAATTCTTTATATATTAACATTGTGAATATGGAAAAATTAGCTAAATATAAAGAATATATCGCATCTATTGGGACAGATGAAAAAGGTATTTTATATTTAGATAGCAATTCTAGTAGCATTATCTTTAAAACTTATGCTAAAATAAATAGCGAAAAGGAAGAAAAAGCCAATGAAAACGAATTATCAGAAGATGCTCCTGGAGTTAGTGAATAATTTAAAAACAACACCGCGCTTATTACTCCATAGTTGCTGTGGACCTTGTTCCACGACTTGCATTAGTTTTTTAACTAATTATTTCGATATTACAGTCCTTTATTATAATCCCAATATTGAACCCCGGGCGGAATACGAAAAACGAAAAGCCGAACAAATTAAATTTTTACAAAATTTTTCGGGAAAACACGAAATAACCTTTTTAGATAGCGATTATGAAAATGATTTATATCATGAAGCCATAAAAGGTTTAGAAGCGGAAAAAGAAGGGGGAGCTCGTTGTACTAAATGTTTTTATTTCCGGCTTCATAAATGTGCAGAATTAGCTTTAGCCCAAGGTTATGATTACTTTGGGACCACTTTAACCGTTAGTCCCCATAAAAATAGTCAAGTTATTAATACAGTTGGGGCGCAAATTAGTGAAGAGTTAGGTATTCCGTTCTTATATAGTGATTTTAAGAAAAATGCTGGTTATCAAAAAAGTATTCTTTTAAGTAAAGAGTATGATTTATATCGACAAAATTATTGTGGTTGTCTTTATTCTAAAACAAGACCCTAATGAAAAAATAGGATCAAAAAAAGTGGAGATGATCCACTTTTTTTAGTTAATCGGAATTTCTTCGGTTGGCGTATCTGTTGATGGTGTTGGCGTCTCGCTTGGGGTTTCGTTACCCCCAACTAAATCACCAACATTAGTATCAAAATTAGTTTGGACAACAATATTTAAGCCATCACTCATATTTGAAGTAAATTTGGAATAGGCGGCTTTAATAACGTAAGTATATTGCCCATTGGTTAATTTATCTTTACTAATTACGAGTGAATTATTTTCACTGCGGCCTAAATAAGTTAATGTACCATCTTCTTCTTTCCGATATACTTGATAGCCAAGCGTACCAATATAATCATTATTGTACTTAATGCGCGCATTATAGTATTCTTCCGCATAATTACCATAGTTAGCATTAAATAAATCTCTTAAAGCGGTAGGATTAATGGCATCAGGCGTTTTAATCGGATCCCAAGAAAGTGTAAGTGTAGTACCATCGAAGTTGCTTTTGGCATTAGTTGGATTAGCTAGTTTCGCAAACCGTGAAGATGTTTCAGTCGGTTCAGCCCCTTCTTTAAATATATCAGTTACCTTTAAACTTGCTGGTGTATAAGCACTAGGAAGTTGAGCAGGGTAGGTTTCATTTTCAACAGTCACGGACACTACGCCCGAGGGTCTAGTAAATTTTTTATTTTTTGCGTAAATCTTTGGTGCGATAGCTTTCATGATGGCATTTCTGATTGTACCCCCAGTTGAAACCGTTAAGTAGTGTTTATTATCCGTTAATTTTTCGTATCCCACCCAAAGCGCAATTGAGTATTCGGGACTATAAGTAATATTCCAAGCATCACGAGTCGCGCCACTAGGCAATTTATATTTCTTTAACGCATCACTATCAATCGTTGGCGTTCCTGTTTTCGCGGCAATGTCGGTACCACTAATAGAAATACCTCCGACATGATAAGTTTTGGCGGCCGTCATTAACATATCGGTAATCATATAGGCCGTTTCTTCACTCATTACTTGTTTCTTTTCGTATTTATGTTCATAAACATCGCCGGTATCAATATATTCAACTTTAGTGAAAATGTAAGGTTCAATATACACACCCCCGCGGCCAAATGAAGCATAAGCGGCACTCATTTGTAATGGGCTAACCCCATCAAAACCCCCAATGGATGCTGATTCAAATAAAGTATCACCATAATCTATTCCGAGGTTATGAACAAAATCACTAATGTAAGATTCACCTTTTTCTTTCACAACTTTTTGGAAAGCGAGTAAAGCGGGAATATTTCTTGATCTTGCCAAAGCTACCCGCATTGGAATTAAACCTAAATATGAACCATCGGAGTTTTTAATTGATTGGCCATTGGAATAAGTCGTTGGTCGGTCCAAGAATAAAGTAGAAGGGGAAGCATCAGGAAAAGCTTCTAAGAATGGACCATAATCCATGAATGGTTTTGCCGCGGATCCGGGTTGTCTACTAATACCTGTTGCCATATTGGTTCCTAAACCTTTATAATCGCGACCGCCCGATAAGGCGACAATCGAACCATTTTCCGTACTGGTTATCGCAATCCCTTCTTGTAATAATTCATCTTTAAAGGTATATAATTCGCCATTTTCTAATCTAGTTAAAACATTTTGCACATCTTTATCAATCGTCGTATAAATTTTCATCGGAACCACAAAAGGATTTTTACCGGTTTCCGAATTTACTTGTTTTACCACATAATCAACTACCGCTTTATAATTAGTTTCCGTTTTATTTTCATTTTTACTATGATCTTTTAGTAAAGAAGAAATTGGAATCTTTTGCGCATCTTCTTTTTCTTGTTCCGTAATATAACCATGTTGAACCATTAATTTTAAAACGGTATTTTGCCGTTCGGCAACTTTTTCTTCATTAGTATAAGGATTTAACGTTCGGGCATTTTGGAACATCCCGGCGATGATTGAAGCTTCCGCTAAAGATAAGTCGGAAACACTTTTCCCGAAGAAATATTGACTCGCTTGTTCCACCCCAAATAAACCTTCGACATAAATGTTCCCATCATTAGCAAACCACATCGTATTGACATAAAATTCCATAATTTCTTCTTTGGTATAATTACTTTCGAGTTTGAAGATCGACATATAAATATCGGTAAATTTCCGAATAATTCCTTCGATTCCTTTGCTTTCTCTCGAAGTATAATCATTTTTAATAACTTGCATGGATAGAGTTGAAGCTCCCCCAGCAGCATCATTACCGAGTAATTGACCAATGAAAGCCTTGGCAAACCGGGCGACATCTAAACCAGTATGTTGGAAGAAACGAGAGTCTTCCGTTGCGACAATGGCATCAACTAACACTTGAGGTAGATCATCATAAGTAACTAAGATTCGGTCTTCGGCGCCATACCGCGTCATTTCCGTCCCATCGGCATAATAAATAATTGTCGATTCTTTTTTATATAACTTATCGCGATTAAATTCTGGTGCTGTAATAATAATATAAAGGGCAAAAACTAACACACAAGTAACAAAGAAAATACCAAGACTTAAAAGGACCACTAAAACTTTAAACTTCGTATTTTTCGCTTTGGGCTTTTTCACCAGCGTTTGTGGTTTTGTTTCCGTCATTTTCTTTTTAGTTAATTTTAATTTTGCCATTTGCTTCATCTCCTATTAATTTTGCAATAATTGCTAAATAATCTAAACCTTTATTATAATTATACTTGATTTCGTAACCTTTAGTCATAATATAAGAAAAAGGAATGCTTTTCCGGCTGTTATGATCAATAAAATCTAAGAAATCGGTTCCTAAAAGTAAATAATAACTACTACCAATATTAATTATCAAAAAGACAATTCCTTGGGCTCGTGCAATATGTCTAATATGGGTAATTTGATGGGGACTAACATTGGCAATCGGAAAAGCCGTTTTACTATGAGTAACTTTCGCATCAAATTCAATGTAATAACTTTGATAGATGCCATTATAATCCAAAGTTGATGGTTTTTGAAAATAAGCTTCTTCAATTTTGCCTAAAGCATAGTTTACTTTTACAATGCCGATTGGTGTCGGTTTTTTATAAATATAAGCAATATCATGTTCGAGATAATAATTATTAGTTAATTCCAGTAAATATTCTAAATCCATTCCTCGATTAGCATGACTAATTACTTTGGTATATTCTTTTTTAATATTATTGGGATATAACAAAACCATCACCTTTTAAATTATAGCATATAATTTTTAAAATTTATAGGAAATCTAAAAATAAATTATTTAAAAAAAATGATATGTTTTGTCGAAAGTAATGCACCAAAATAAAAAAAGGGATAAAATAGATTGGGTGATTAAAAAATGCGTTATGATTATTTAATAAATCAAGTATTATTAAAATTAGAAGAAATTGAGACTGACATTTTCTTCCAAACAATTACTTATCTTGACAAAAAGTAAGTTAACATCTATAATTTATTCATGGAAGGTGGATAAGTGTGTATAACGATCGATTATATTTATCTCCGCGGGAGATATTGGATAAAGAATTTAAAGTAGATGCGCAAGGATATCGGCCCCAAGAAGTAGATAAATTTTTAGATATGGTCATTCGCGATTATACCGAATATGCTAATATTATTAAAAAATTAGAACAAGACATTAAAGATTTAACGGAAGACAATATTAAATTAAAGAAAGAAATTAGAAGATTACAAGATGAACTTACGACATCTAGTAGTAATCAAAGTAGTGTTAATCATAATGTTAGTAATTTAGACCTTCTAAAACGCATTAGTCAGTTAGAAAAAATAGTATATGGTAATAACGAATAATTTTTCGGCAAATGCTGCATAAAGTTAGTATGTAGAGGAAAGTCCATACTCGCACAAGCTGCGATGCTTGTAGTGTTCGTGCCTAGGGAAAAAATAACCTAGGGTAGTTTTTTAACTAACGGCTCCGAAATCATTCTTTAATAGATGAAAGTAGGTCTAAAAGTGCCAAAGAGACGAGCATTTATAGTGATATAAATGGTGGAACGTGGTAAACCCCGCGAGCGAGAAACCCAAATTTTTGGTAGGGGAGTCTTTACGGATAAATGAATGAAGTAAAGGACCATTAAGGTAGATAAATATTTGCCCTTTTCGGAAGAAAAGACAGAAAATGGCTTATAAAAATTATTTTGTTATTAAAAGGAGTGAACAAGTTTTGAACGAAATTGGCGAGATGTTACATCTGGCTAGAGAAAATTCGGGCGTTAGTATTCAAGAAGTAAGTAAAGACTTGGATATTAAAGAAGAAATATTAGAAAATATTGAAGCCGGACGCGTTGGTGCTTTTAAAGATATTTTCGAACTTAAAAATTATTTAACCGAATATGCCAAATATTTAGGACTTGATACGAAAAAATTAATTGATGAATTTAATGAATATATGTTTGAATATACCTCTAAAATTCCAATTAAAGAAATTGAAAAAACAATCGAGTTAAAATTAAAAGAAGAAAATAAGAGTGAAGAAGTTGCTTCCCCTTATACGAAAAAAAATCGGAAATATCATCGGTGGGTTTACATTGTTTTATATGTAGTCATATTTGTGGTCATGGTTTTAGTTATTCTCTGGTCAGTTAAACAAATTACAATTAATAATCGGGAAACTAATGTAATAAGTTATAAGGAGTAAAAGATGAATTTACCAAATAAAATTACGATTGCGAGAATTATTACGTCCATCATTGTGATTTTGATTTTGTTAATTCCGTGGTATGCTTTAGGGATTGAATGGCCTAATTATTTAGTAGGTAACATTAAAATTGATTTAAAATATATTGTCGCGGGTATTCTTTTTGTCCTTGCATCTTTTAGTGATTTTTTAGATGGTTATCTTGCCCGGAAGAATAATGAAGTAACCGATTTTGGCAAAACAGCCGATGCTATTGCCGATAAAATATTAGTTAATGGGGTCTTAATTATTTTAGCTTATGAACGCATAATATCCGTGGTTATTCCGGTTGTGATTGTGACTAGAGATATTATTGTTGATTCTCTAAAAATGGTCTCTGGTAATCACGGCAAAGTTGTCGCCGCTAGCATCTGGGGAAAAATTAAAACGGTCTTTATGTTAGTTGGTTTAGTTTTAGTCTTTTTCTACAATTTACCATTTGAATTATTAAGTATTCCCGTTGCCGATTTATTTTTACTTTTAGCCACGATTTTCTCAGTTATATCGGGTTGCCAATATTTCTATAATGTTAAAGATATTTTGTTACCAGCCAAAGCAACCAAGAAAAAATAAC
>CANQCH010000006.1 GCA_947589165.1 uncultured Bacilli bacterium | reverse complement strand
AAAGCGTATAATAACAAGAAAATTGATGCGACAATTGATAAGACGACAAAAAATAACGTTACCCGTTTAAAAAACTTCACCGATCCTACTTTAATGAATCAAAAAAGAACGAGAACAGAATTAGCTCAAATTCTAGCTATTAAGGAAGCTGATTTAAAAGATTTAATGGTTTACTATTTAGCTTTAAACCAAAATAATAAATTAAGTTTAAATGATTTTGTGAGTTTTCTTAATCAAGAAGTTTTATCTAACCCTAAATATGCAACCAAGATTGATCAAAGTAAATTAGCTCTATTAACTAAATATTTAAATAAAGAACAAATTACGCGAAAACTTTCGGCAAACCAAATGGCTCAATTTTTAGAACTACCCGAAGCAACCATAAATGATTTATATACTTATTATCTTAGTTTAAATAATGATAATTTAACTTTAAGTATTTTTGAATTCACGAACTTTTTATTAAATGACGTAATAACTAATTCCACCATGGCAAGTAATTTTACCTCCGATGATATAACGAATTTAAAATTATTAAATAACTTTAGTAATCCCGAATTTTTTAACCAAGAACTATCAGCTCGTGAACTGGCGCCAATTTTTAATCTGGATGAATTTATAATTAACCAAATCATTTATCTTAAAACTAATGATCCCCAAATAACAACCATTAGTCCTTATGATTTCGTGAATTTTCTTTTAACAAATGAAGCGACGCAAAGTTTTGTAACCCCAGAATTAGTATATTTAAA
Organism: uncultured Bacilli bacterium; assembly: GCA_947589165.1. GTDB lineage: Bacteria > Bacillota_I > Bacilli_A > RF39 > UBA660 > Onthocola_B. The sequence goes on along the minus strand of CANQCH010000006.1, from coordinate 22,229 downwards.
TACGATTATGACGAGTGCCTTAAATGGCGAAACATTTAGTTATCAAGCTTTAAGTCCTTTAGTCAAAATGGATGAAGCAACTTTAAAAAATTTATTTATTCTCTATACGGCAACTTATAACGAAGTAAAAGTTAGCGTTCAAGAATTTGTGGATTTTATTTTAGACCATCAAAACGATGAAGTATTAAGCTCCAATTTACCAAGTACAACATTAACGGATTTAAATTTTTTAAATACAATTATGACGAGTGTTTTAACAAACCAAAAATATAGTTATACTGAAATCGCTAAATTATTAAATTTAAGTAGTCAAGATACGCAACTACTTTATGGTTTATATGATGCTACCTACATTCATCAAAATTACCAAATGTCTTTACAAGAATTGATTACCTTTTTAACCCAAAAAGTTTTAACGAATTCGCCATATCAAACCCGGTTTACTAATGATCAAAAAACGAAATTAACTACGCTGCAAACAATTATGACGGGAGTTGAAAAAAAAGAAAAATACACTTTAGAACAAACTTATAATCTTTTAGCCAAGTTAGCTAATTTAGATAAAAATACTTTAAATGTTTTGTATATTTATTATGGTAGCATTTATGACTATAATGATGCTTGGCAAATGACGATTGAAGAATTTGTTAACTATTTAAATGCAGATATTTTAAATGACCCTAAATTTAAAGATTATATTGATGAACAAGATCGCACCGACATTATAAAAGCCAAAACAACGATTAAAGATGCCCAAGAAAAATTATTAAGTAACACTTATTCGCGAGTTTTAATAAATAGTAGTTTAGCTAAAGAAGGTTCTGAAACTTTTGCCTTTATTAAAAATTTAAAAACTACTTTAAATAAAGATATGCACGATTTTTATATTATTGGGGATTCACCAATGGCTTACGATATTAAAAGTACCTTTAATCAAGAACTAGATCAAATAACCATTATTACGATGTTAATTATCTTTATCGTCGTCGCTTTAACATTTAAATCCTTCTTAATTCCCATTATTTTAGTTTTAACCATTCAATGTGCCGTCTTCTTAATCATGGGCATCTTATCCTTTATTGGCGATGATGTTTACTTTATTGCCATTCTAATCGTTCAAAGTATTTTAATGGGAGCAACCATTGACTATGCCATTCTTTATACTTCTTATTATTTAGAACATCGGCAAACTATGGATATTAAAGAGGCTCTAATTGCTTCTTATAATAAATCCATGCATACCATTTTAACTAGTGCTTCCATTTTAATTATTGTTACGTTAATCGTCGGTTACTTCTCTTCCGCGATTGCTTCTAAAATTTGTACTACCATCTCGGAAGGTACTATTTGTTCTACTATTTTAATTATTCTGCTTTTACCGGCCGTGTTAGCTGCTTGGGATAAAATAATTGTTCATAAACATAAATAATTTATTTACTTTTCATGCCTTGATAAATATCTCTTCTCACCATTTCTTTATCAATTTCATTTAAAACGACAAATTTTTTTACTAGCCATTCGGGAGCAATTAATTCTTCTACAACAGGATCACCTGTAATTCTTTCAATTACAATTTTTTCATCTAATAAAGTTAATTCATCACAAACAATATCGACAAATTCTTTTAAATCTAAAACTTTGAATTTTTCTTCGGCAAAACGTTTGGCTAAAATGGTATCTTTACTTATAAATAAGGCATGAATTTTAACCCCATCAATCTTTAAAGCATTAAGATATCTAACCGTATTTAACATATCTTCTTTCGTTTCATAAGGTAAGCCATTAATAATATGCGCCACCGTAAAAATGTGCTTACTTTGTAATTTTTTAACCATGTTGGTAAATGTTTTTAAATCATGACCCCGATTAATATATTTTAAAGTTTCTTCTTTACTACTTTGTAAACCTAGTTCAATCGTCAAAAAAGTTTGTTTATTTAACTCGCTTAAATATGCTAAACATTCATCCGTAATGGCATCTGGCCGAGTCGCAATACTTATTCCAACTACATTTGAGATATTTAAAACCGTATCCACATATTTTTTTAATAATGATACGGGCCCATAAGTATTGGTCCCCGCTTGAAAATAAGCAATATAATAACTATTAGGCCATTTCTTTTCCATAATATTTTTCGCATGTTCAAATTGTTTAACTAAATCTGCGGTAGCCAAAGTTATATTACTACGACTATTATCTTTACAAAAAATACAACCACCAGTTTGTTTATGAGGACATGAAAAACCTAAGTCAAGGGGCACTTTAAAAGTTTTCTTGCCAAATTTTTGTTTATAAAAGTAATTTAAAGTATGGTATCTTTTATTATCTAATGAATATTTAAACATAACTTTTTCCTTAAAAATTATTGTACTTTAAAAAAATTTAATTGTAAAGTTGTATAAAAAGATAAATTATTGTATAATATAGTTACTGCTGGAATAGCTCAGTTGGTAGAGCAACGCCCTCGTAACGCGTAGGTCGTAGGTTCGAGTCCCACTTCCAGCACCAGAAGGAAATCTATCTGAACTCATTTATGTTTAGATTGTAATACAAAAAAGTATCAATTTCAAAAAGAAGTTGGTACTTTTTATTAAAAAATATAAGCAGATATATTTAAGTTATATAACAATTTACAGTTAAAACTGGTTAAGAAGAATAAGTACTATTGATTACATTGGTTTATGGGAAGAAACTCGTTTTCAATGTCACCAACGCAATGGATAAAAAGAACTAATGCCATAGGTATTAGTTCCAAAGGTGGAAGATATAACATTGGTACAATTCAAGATCACTATCGAGTGGCATAATAATTAAAAAATAATAGAATAAAAGCATTAGAAAATATTGATAACTATTTAATTGAATCTAAATAAATATTTATCAATTTAAAAACACATTTGCCTATTGTCAAGAAAATTATGTTTAAAAAGTTACATATTAAAGGAGAAATTATTAATATGACCAATAAAGAAATATTAGAAAATATAAAAAAATTATCAAAACAAGAAAAAAGAAATCTTTCTTATAATAATTTAGTTGAAATAATGAACATTTTAAACACGGATGAGATTATTGAATTAAGTAATATCATTGGCTATCCCGTATTGACAAGATTATGTATGGGAGAGCTAAAACATAAATTTGTTTTATTGCAAGATGGAGCAGCCGCTATTATCGTAAATGAAAAGGGACAAATTTTACTTCAATCGAGAGCAGACAATGATAAATGGGGACTTCCCGGTGGGTGTCAAGAATTGGGAGAAAGATTTGAAGATACGATAATCCGTGAAATTAAAGAAGAAACAAATTTAGATATAACCGAGGACAATTTAGAGTTAATAGCGATTGTTTCTGGTAATAGTAGAAAAAATAAATATCCCAATGGCGATGTCGTTATTAATAATACCGCTTTATATTGTGTTAAAAATTATTCCGGAACATTAAAATGGGATGAAGAATCAAAAAATATGAAATTCTTTGATTTAGATAATTTACCTATGAATCAAAATGATCAAGATTTGATTGCAATTTATCGAAAAACATTAAAAAATGAATGAAACTTATAAAAAAATGATTTTGTCGAAATATTAACTATTTACTTTGACTATTTTTCTAAATAATGAATTATTTTAAAATTTTAACTTCCTTACTTTAGAGCAAACAGAGCCGTCGTCATCAAATAACTGCTCAAATTTTCGTTTATTGTTTACAATTTCTTCATAATTTTTTTGTTGTAATAAATTTATTAAATCTTTATACTTTTTGCTTATTTTTTGATCTTCTAGTTTTTCTTGTTCAGTATTAAAAACTTGCTTTACTTTGTTCCTATCTGCCCCTTTTATAAGGCCCGCAAAAAGAAAACTATCTTCATAAGTTCCAATTTGAATAGTGGCATTTTGTAATTTGGAAATATTAGCACCTTTAACATCTCTCGCAAAATAACGCATATATTCTATATCTTCAATTTGAATAATGGCATCCTCTAATTTGGAAATATTGGATCTCTTAACATCCCTGGCAAAATTATAAATATATTTGGCATTTCCAACTTGAATAACTGCATCTTCTAATTTGGAAATATTAGCTCCCTTAACATAACTAGCAAATTCATAAATATATTTGGCCCTTCCAGTTTGAATAATGGCATCTTCTAATTTTTCAATATTTGCGCCTTTAACACATTCAGCAAATCTACAAATCGATTCGGCATTTTTGGTTCGAATAACGGCGTCTTCTAATTTTTCAATATTTGCACCATTTATATCTTTAGCAAAAAGACACATCCGATATGCATTTCTAGTTTGAATAATCCCGTCTTCTAATTTTTCAATATTTGCACCATTTATATCTTTAGCAAACCAGCAAATTTGTGAGGCACTTTTAGTTTGAATAATGGCATCTTCTAATTGAGAAATATTTGCGCCTTCAATATTTTTAGCAAACAAATAAATCAATTCAGCATCTTGAGTGTAGCATATTGCATTACATAATTTAGCAATATTAACATCTTTTACATCTCTAGCAATACAATAAATATAATATCCATTATTGCTTTCTATAACAGCATCGCAAGCAATCTTTTTATTAATAATTCCTAGTTCAATTAATTTTTTAAAACCATCAAAATTTTGTTTCATTAATAGTTTAATATATGAATTCATAATAACCTCTCAAATTGTTACTTATTATAATTCTATTTATACTAATTAGTAAAGGAAAAAATGTTTCTATTTAAGAATTTTAAACATTAACATTTAATGGATTTAAAAACTAAATTCAGACTGTTAAAAAACTTTCTTAAAATTTTAATAACCTTTTATTCTCACATCATTAACGTTGCTATAAATAATTTTGTAATATGCCTTATTCTACAATTTCTATATCATTTGCCCGATAAGAAAATATTTTTAAATTTTCTTTTTTGTCACCTTTATAATTAGCAACTAAAATATAATAATCATCGGAATATGTTTCTAAAACTATTTCCCCATCTTTTTTATATTCTTCCTTACTTAATAACTCATCATTATTATTGTAATGATTTACTTCAATAGTTTCCGTTCTATTGGGAATGAACAAATCAAGTGGGATTTCATTTTGGTTTTCTTTAGCGACTAAATAATATTCTTTAGTTTTTTCCATATAATAAAGATCATACATTTCATTCTCTAATACTTTTAAATGCGTTCCATTTTTAATACAAAACAAAATACCTAACGCTAATATACCTAAAGTGACAACTGTTTTAAAAAGCCAATGATCTAAAATCACCGCTAAAGTAAAACGGTTAAACCATTTTTCAAATAAATCAATTTTACCATATACAGTTTTTTGATAAGCCGCATCTTGTTCTTTTTTAGTGAATTTATTAGCGCACTTCTTACAATAATTTGCTTTAATAGCATTATCAGTTTTACATTTACTACATTTCATAACTTACTCCGCTTCACATACATTACATTCTTCGTTATAAACATACCCATCTTCACATGATGGCGTTGGTTCATTTTCTACCATAATAAGACACATATTATTAGCTAATTTTCCATTTTCACAACTATAAGTAGTTTTAACTGTACTTGTCTTATAACATTTGCCACTTACTTCTTTGGTGCCACTTGGACAAGATGTAACTGTCGTTGGCTCATATTCTTCCATTACAATATCTACACATTCACCATCTCGATATTTAGCACATGCATATGTTGAACATTTACCTTCCTCATTTAAACTTCCTTTTGAAAAATCTTGATCTTTTAAATTTTGGGGTAAAATACACTCTTTAGTAGCTACTTTATTATAAGTGGTATTACTTAAACAATTACTGCCATTTAAGGTATAACCATCACTACAAGTTTTTGTTGCCTTAGCATTAACCGTAGCTTCTTTTTGACATTTTTCATCAATTAATTCATATCCTTTGGCACAAGCCATCACAGGTTTTACGGAATTAACTTTATGACACGTTGTGGCAACAACAGGTACTTCTTTTACCTTAGTGTAACTTTTGCTATTGACATTTATTACATAAGAAGTCGCGGCAACACCCGTAAATATTATTGTAGCGGCAAAAAATACACCATATAAATGGCTTATTAAAAAGCGAGAAATAAGGGAAAAAATATTATCAGTAATTTCCTTTTTTAGTTCTTCTTTTGTATGATGATACAAAAATTCTCTAAAAAGATGATCTTTAACTGCTAACTTTTCGCCACAATTTTTACAAACTTCCGCTGTGTTTGAATTTTTACTTCCACAGTTAGTACAATAAACAGATTTATTTTTCATTTTACCACCACTACGGATAGTATACCAATTATTTTAGGAAAAGTCTTTAATTTTTTTATAAAATATTTTAAGAATTATTTATAAATGGTAAATCTTTAAAAAAGCATAAAAAAATTAGTCTTTTTCCATACTAATAATGGTGAAAAATAATGAATTATCAAACTAATATATCTTTTGGTTTAGTAAATATCCCGGTTATTTTAAATTCCGCGATTAAGGATAATAATGTAACTTTTAATTTATTACATAAAAAATGTGATACACGTTTAGAATTCATTCGTTATTGTCCCCATTGTGATACGGAAGTAAAACCCACAGATATTGTTAAAGGTTATGAATATAAAGATAATAATTATATTACGTTTACGAATGAAGAATTTCAAAAACTAAAAAGTGATAATGAAAAAAGTATGGAAATAATTGCCTTTGTTAATATTAATGAAATTGATCCCGTCTATTATGATAAAAGTTATGTTTTGTCCCCCAATAAAAGTACGAAAGCTTTTGAATTATTAAAAGAAGCTTTACGGCAAAGTAAAAAAGTAGCCATTGCCAAAACTTATTTACATAATCGCCTTTATTATGTTGTCATTCGTTTTGGTTATGAAAATATGTTATTAAATACTTTATATTATGAAGAAGAAGTAAAATTAAAACAAGAAGCCCATAAAAAAGAATTTACGGAAGCTGAGTTAAAAATGGCCATTAAACTCGTGGATAGTCTTACCAATAAATTTAAACCCGAAACGTATAAAGATGAATATCAAAATCGGATTAAAGACGCTATCGATAAAAAAATTCATGGACAAAAAATAAAAAAAGTTAAAGGTAAAAAAACGAAATCCATCGATGATTTATATAAGGCATTAGAAGCTTCCTTAAAGGTTAAAAATGCGAAAAAATGATTTTTTAGAACTACGGCCCATGCTTTTGGAAGAAATAAAAAAGCCGTTTGATAGTGCGGAATATTTATATGAAATCAAATTTGATGGTTTTCGGGCTTTAATTTTTATTGATACAACCAATCTGATTATTTTAAGTCGCAATGGTTTAATTTTAAATAGTATCTTTCCTGAATTAGAAAAGATTAAAGAAATTATTAAAGGGCCCTGTGTTTTAGATGGGGAAATTATTAGTTTAAGTGATGGCAAACCCGATTTTAAAGCCTTACAAGAACGTTTTCATTTAAAAAATAAAGCTAAAATTAAACTTTATGCTCAAAGTAATCCCGTGGTATTTATGGCTTTTGATCTTTTAGATAATGGCAAAGATTTAACTAATGAAGATCTAATTGTAAGAAAAAAAATATTAGATCAATACCCCGAAAATGAAGTTTTTAAAATTGCTAAATATTATATTGGGGAAGGGAAAAAACTCTTTCGGACAATTAAAAAAATGGCTTTGGAAGGTATTGTTGCCAAAAAGATAAATAGTAAATACTACTATGGTAAACGGGTTAATGATTGGTTAAAAATCAAAAATTTTCAATCTGATTATTTTTTTATTGGTGGTTATACTCTTAATAAAAATCAGACTATGAGTCTCTATTTAGGGGAAGAGAAAAATCAGCAATTATTTTTCGTTGGGAAAATAACTGTTAGTTATAAACAAGATATTTATGCTCAAATTTTAAAAAGTAAACCGATAAAAAAATCACCATTTATTAATTATGGTGATGCTAAATGCCTTTATTTAAATCCCAAAAAAGCTATCTTTGTTTATTATACAGAGAAAACCAAAAATAACCGTTTACGTCATCCTAAACTCTAGGGTTTCCTTCATTAGCTAATTTTTCGTTTAAAAATAAGCGTTTTATATCTTCTAATTCGGGAATCGATTTATCAATAAACCAATTTTCAACAATTGGTTTTAATTCTGGCGTTATATTAGGATACACTAAAGGAATAATTTCTTGAATTAAAGCCCTTTTTAAATTATCTTGTAATTCTTTTTGCCGCGTAGATGTGGCTTCTAAATCTCTACCATACATATCTTGATATTTTTGGTAAAACGATTGATAATCTTTTAAAGTATCTTGATACATAGCCAAAGTTTTTTGCCAGATAGCAATATTTTCTTGCATATCTCTTAAATCAGGACGATTCATAAACATTTGCATATCGCTAACGGCTTGCTTAAATTTTGCATACTCTTGGGGATAGTTTTTTGCCACTTCTGATTGATGCTCTAAAATAGCCAGTTCTATTTTTTTCATTTCTGCAAAAGTAGTTAAAGCTTTTTGTTCCATTTGACAAACTTCTTTTTGGAGTTTAATTCGTTCTAAATCAGCTTTAATTTCTTTAATTTTTTCTTCCATCTTCACTCCTTATAAACTATAAAACTTCTTTACTTCTTTAATTGTTAAGGGCCGATATTCCCCAGATTTTAAATTATCAAGCGTTAAAAAACCATATTTAACGCGCGATAATTTACTAACCGGTAAATTTAATTTTTCAAATAATTTTTTGACAATGTGGTTACGGCCTTCGACAATCGTAATTTCGACGAGTGAAGTATTTTTTTCGGCATCTTGCTTTTTAATTCTAAATTTTTTAACCTCCACTAATCGTTTATCAATAGTTATTCCTGCTTTTATTTTTCTTATTTCTGCGCTCGTAATAAGGCCTTCTAATTTAGCTACATAAGTTTTTTCAATTTGAAAAGACGGATGCATTAAATGATTGGCAAACTGTCCATCATTTGTAAGTAATATTAACCCTGTCGTATTATAATCTAAACGGCCAATGGGATAGATTCGTTCTTTGGTCGCAATTAAATCAACCACGGTTTTTCGCCCCTGGGGATCAGTTACACTACTAATAACTTGCCGGGGCTTATTTAAGATGTAATATTCATAGGTAATATCTTTATTAATAATATTCCCGTCAATACTAATTACATCATTACTATTAACCTTGGTACCTAATTCCGTCACTACATGACCATTAACCATCACTTTGCCATCTTTAATTAAACTTTCGGCTTTTCTTCTTGAAGCATAACCTAAATTAGCAATTACTTTTTGTAAACGTTCCATGGAATCACCTAAAATAAGTATATCATGAATTTTATTCTTTGACTAAAACATAATAACCATTAATAATTTTGCCAAAAACATAATCGCCGCTTTTCCATTCGATAATAAGGTATTTTTGGCCTAATATTTCTTGATAAGTATATTTACATAAGGTATCCGGTAATATCAAATTAATAACATAATCTTTCGTATATTTGGTATTAAAGACTTTCCCTGAAGTATAACTGACATTTACTATCCCCTTATCATCAAAAACTAATTTTTTTAAAGATAACTTATCTATCGGACTTTGTAATTTTTCTGGGTTAAAACTTTCTTGATTTTGAATAAAATCAATGGTTTTCCAAGTACCTATAATGCTTTCATCAGATATAAAGGGAATATCGGTGTTATCTTTTTGTTTAATATCTTCTAAAGTATAAGCATTATGATCAACATTATCATAACATGCCACTTTGAAAGTTTTAGGATCTAAAGAATCAGTTACGATTAAATATAACTTATCCCCTACGATTTCATAATGATTGGGTCGACCCCCAATATAAATAGTATCTTTAGTCCAAGCTATTACCCAATAAGGTTCCCCATTGGGCAGTAAATATAATTCTTTAATATTGTAGTCATCCGCAACAAATTGTTCTTCTTTGGCCCTTTCTAAATCTTCAGCCACGCCTAATAAAGCCCATTTTCCTATAGCTTTTTCATCATTTACAAACATCATTTTTAAATCATTCCTTCCTTCCGAAAGAGAAAATTGTTTTAAAATTTTTACTTTGCTTTGGATATTTAATATTTCTTGTTCATAATTAGCAATTTTATTTTTTATACTATCTTTATTAAAATATTTTATTTCTTCTAAAGAAAATCCCATCTTTTTTAAAGAAATTATATCTTGCATCGTATAAATATTATCTTCATCATAATAACGATACCCCGTATAGATGTCGACATATTTGGGAATTATTAGGCCAATCCTTTCATAATAGCGCACGGTTTTAATCGAAACATTAAAAAGACTAGCAAAATCTCCAATTTTTAACATTTTTCCCTCCCATTTCCTAATATAAATCTACCCTTAAGGGCCGAGTCAAGACTTTATCGCTTCGGATGCGTTGAATTATTTTCAGTAGTAAGATCTACGGTACGATCAATTTTGGCGCCATAAAAATTAACTAATTCTTGAAAAGTATTAAATTTATGCGCCCGAGCTAAAGCGCCGAGAATAAATTCTTGGCCACTTAAAATCGTACCATTAGCTAAAGTTACTTTTGCATTTATGGGACACCAATAAAGAACATTATTAACGGCTAAATATTCATCAGGCGTTAATACTTGCCCATTCGGCAACGCAATTTTATTTAAATTAGTTAGTTCCGCTTTCGCTCGTTTATTAAAACAAATATTAGTTACATCAATATTTTGCTGAGTTAATTTTTGCTTAAATATTTGCGTTAACGTTGCTAGATAATTAGGATCTTGTTGTAAAATAGCCACCAATATTCTTAACTTTATTTGGGTATTACTAATATTACGCCCCGTAGATAAATAAAGATTAAGTTTATCATGATATAATTTTTGATACTTAGGTAAAAATTGTTTGGCACTAATTTCTAAAGCTTCTAAAAAGGAAGCAATAATTATTTCGGTGTAAGATTTACTACCATCTCTACTTTCCGATGCATAACCGATTTTAGAATCTAGTTTGCCCATTAAAATGGATGGCTCTTTTAAACTAGCCATTAAATCTGGTCTGGTTTTCGCAACTGTTGCCAGTACTTTTAAGGTTTCATCTAATAAAGGAGTCGAAGTATATAAAACTAATTTATCATGGCGTTCAATATTTTCCCAAGCATCCGTTTTAAAATAAAAAGGAACATTTTGGTTTTTAAAATTTTGATACAAAGTATGAGCTAAATCATAAACTTTGTCATTACTAATTGCAAAATAAAAACGGTGGGCAATACTTTCACTAGGTATTTTAGCTCCCCCACACAAATTCCAAGATTGAAAAGTTATCCATCCCGGCATAACGCCTAAAGGACTAACACCTCCATGTTTATTAATATCATAAGGTCTTCCTGCCTTAACAAAATCTTCATTAATCTCAGCTAAAAATTTATTTAAATCCGCTTGGTTAAAGGAAATAGTAGCTTTATCATTAATAATGTTAATTTTATTGTACAATAAATTATTAATCGCTGTTGACGATTGCATTTCTGCCAAACTAATCGTTAAATATTTATTTAATAAGGCTTGAACTAAATTTTCATCTGCCGGTAATTTAATTTCATCATAAAGATTTGGACCTTTAACCATAACATCCACCAATTTTAGTATAGCACAAGTACCGTTAAAGAAAGCCAAAATATATTTTTAGCATGTCAATAAATGTTAAAATAATAAACTCGTTAATAGAAATGCGACGATAATGCCCACTAGATCGGCAAAAAGACCCACGCCTAAAGAATAACGGATTTTCTTTATCCCAATTGAACTAAAATAAAGAGCTAAAACATATATGGTGGTATCCGTACAGCCTTGTAAAATAGAAGCTAGTCGTCCTAAATAAGAATCGGGACCAAATTGGCGAAAAATATCATTCATAATAGCCAAAGAAGCCGTCCCGGAGACAGGACGAAGTAAGGCCATGGGCATAATTTCTAACGGAATGTGCAGCGTTTCGAATACACCTCGTAAAGAACTCAATAAAAAATAAATAAAATTACTATCTAAAAAAATATTAATGGCAAAAACCATGGCAATAATTGCTGGGAAAATATTTAATGTAATATTTAAACCTTCTTTCGCCCCACTTAAAAAGGATTCATAAACATTAATTTTTTTCTTAAAGCCATAAAAGATAACGCCTACGACAAAAAGGGGAATAACAATTTGCGATAATAAATTCATTTATTTTTTCTCCTTATAAAATAATCCACTAAAAGTCCCCCTAAACTAGAACAAAAAGTAGCAATAATACTGGGTAAAATAATCTCGGAAGGATTAAGGGACCCATGAGCAATTCTTAAAGCTAAAACCGTTGTCGGTACAATTGTAACTCCCGCGGTATTTAAAACTAAAAAGGTAATCATCGGGGTTGATGCGGTATCTTTTTGGGGATTTATTTTTTGTAATTCCTTCATGGCTTTTAGGCCAAAAGGCGTTGCCGCACTCCCCAAGCCCATCATATTGGCCGCGATATTGGAAGCAATATAACCTAAGGCAGGATTATTTTTGGGTACACTCGGGAAAAGACGAGATAGCAAAGGTTGTACTAATTGGGCGAATTTTTTTAAAAGTCCAGAGTCTTCCGCGATCTTCATAATTCCCGTCCATAAAACAATAATCGGTAAAATAGATAAAATTAAATCAAACCCTTCTTTACCATTAGTTAAAATACTATTATTAATCGTCGCGAAATTACCGGTCAAAAAGGAAAAGAAAACGCCAATTAAAATTAAGAAAATCCAAATATAATTTACCATTTAAACCATCCTAATAATTTTTGCCACCAACTTTTTTTGGGCTTAGTTTGCGAACTTTTTAAGAAAATTTTTTCTTCATGAATTACTTTATTCTTTAATAATATTTGCGCCTTTCCTACTTCATCCCCATCTAAAGCTGGCTCCTTTTTAGTTAACACATAATTAATTTTTAAAGATTTTTCTTCCCCGTCTCTTAACGGAATATAAACATCATTTAAAATATAAAGTTTTTGGTTTTGATAATATTTGTCCCCTTTAATTTTAAAATTGTTTTTGGCCAATACTAATTGGGCATGAAATTCATTAAATACTTGATTATATAACGTAATATGATCTTGGAAATCATTGGGATCATTTAAGGTTACAATCACTAGAGCAATGTTATCTTTTTCCGCGGTAGTTACTAAAGTCCGACGGGCTTTTTCCGTATAGCCGGTTTTCCCCCCGGTAATAAAATCATACCGATGAATTAGTTTATTTTTACTAGTCCAAGAATAAGTTTTGGTATTACTTTTTACCACCGCACTTTTGGTCCCGAAGATTTCTCGAAAAGCTTTATTTTGATAAGCGTATTTCGTTAAAAGGGCCATATCATAAGCTGTGGAAATATTCCCCTTACCATCATCTTCTTCTAGGCCATGGGCATTATAAAAAAAGGTATTTTCCATGCCAATTTTATGAGCCGTTTGATTCATTAAATAAGCAAAATTAGCCATGTTACCCGCGACAGCTTTCGCAATTACTATAGCCGCATCATTTCCACTTCGTAACATTAAACCTAAAAGTAAATCTCTTAAAGTTAGTTCTTCGCCAATTTCAATATAAATGGCACTGCCATAGGCTTTTAATACTTCTTCGCCAACTGTAACTTTCATATCTAAATCGGCGTTTTCAATTGCTACGATGGCCGTCATAATTTTGGTGGTCGAGGCAATTAACCTTTTATCATTAACATTATTTTCATAATAGATGCGATTATTATTTAAATCCATGACAATAGCACTCGCCGCACTAATGGCATGAACAGTAAAAGGCAAAAGCAAAATAAGCAAGAAGAAACTAACTTTTTTCATATAATCCCTCATTTAAGATTATGAAAAAATAAGGCAAGCCATGCCAAAAAAAAAGAAGGTGCTAACCTTCTAATCTAAATCGTAATTATAAATACCATGAATTTTTTCTAAATCATCATCGGTGATTTCTTGAACTTGCCATTTATCATCTTTATCTTTGACGACATTAAAGACAATAGTATATTCCACGGTATCTGTCATCTTTTGCATCTTATCAAGTTTATATGCTAAAAATAAATGTTCATCATAAACGCCATTATCATCAACAAATTCACTTTGGTTTTCGTTTAAATAAACAGCCGCATCATTTTGGACTTTGTATAAATCATAAACGGTAATTTTAGTTTCAACTTGGGCGGTATCACCATCATAAGTTTCATTGACGATTTCATATTTTAAATCACTATATTGCTTTTTTAAAATATCCCGATATTTACTTGCTTCTTCATCAGTAAAATCTTCCGTCTTAATGACATCTTCTAAATCCGTTAAAACACTAGCACTTAAGTTTTTATATTGATCTAAAAACATCTTTACGGCATCTTTAGCTGTACTCCGTGTCCAAGAACAACCAGTTAAAACTACCACTCCTAAAATAATACTTAAACTAACTATTAATTTTTTCACTGTTTTCACTATTTCACCCATTCCTTACATTTTTATAATGACCCATTTTGGTAATTTTATACATGGTTATAACTCATTTCAATTATTTTGCCAATTTTTTCCGCTTGAGCATCAATTTTTTCGTTTATTGCTTCCAACATTTTATTATATATAACATCAATATTGATTTCCAAAATATCAAACCATTCTAAATATAAAAACTGTAATTTTAAAAGATTTTTTTGGTGATAAAGTTTTATAATTTCTTCTTTAATTAAATTTTGTAAATATTTTTCTTGACGAAGTTCCGGATTAATTTTATTCTTTCCTTTTATTTCATAATTTATTTCAATATTTTTGATGGTATAGATAACCTCTAAAAGATTAATTTCATCAACTAACGCTAAGGGACTATAATGGGTAACGACCCCTTCATCATTAAATAAATAAGCTTCGGCACTATTTTTATCGGCCAATATAGCTGCATATTTAATTTTACCAGTAGCTGTGACAGTTTTATTTTCAATCATTTTTAAAAATGTGGCATCAACTTGGATCTTATTTAAATTAAAATCTTGTCGTGTTTTACTACTTACTTGAAATAAAGGAATTTTTTTAATTGACCAAAATTTATCCGTTTTTGCTACATCATAAAAAAGATAATTATTTTCTAAAAAATCTAACGCGATGTCGTAATAAAAATTCATTTATTTTTTTCCTTTCTAACCCCCAGATAATAAAAATTACACCTAAGGGTAATGAATACATATAAGGACTTCTAATAATAAAATAAACAAAATCACTTAAACTATACCCAATTGTAAATAAATTTAAGTAAATTATTAAAAAAAAGCAGCCGATACTACATAAAATTATGCCCAAGAGTAAAAAAATAACCATCACCGTTATTATTTTATGTTTAAATATAAAAGCTTATTAAAAAAAAGCCAATCGCCAAGGATTGACTTTATTGTTTATTTTCCACGATTAATTTCAAGGCCGTTTTTTGTTCCCCGTTAATCATGATATCATTAAAGGCCGGAATAACGACCAAGTTATCGCCGGTGGGGGCAACAAAACCACGACAAATAGCTATCGCTTTAATCGCTTGATTTAATGATCCAGCCCCGACTGTTTGAATTTCCACGCTGCCATTTTCCCGATAAAGATTGGCAATGGCTCCCGCTACTTTACTTGGATTAGATTTTGATGAAACTTTTAAAATTTCCATTTTTATTACCCTCTTTCAGAAAAATTATATGAAATTGGGTAGATTTTATAACTTATTTCTTCATCATCAAATAATTCGTTAAAGGGTCAAATAATTCTAACATACCATGGACTAAGAAAAAGAAACCTAATACTAAAATTTGTACATCAGCTTCATAATATAAGTTTATGGTAGCAAGTAGGCCAGTAAGAATAAATAACATTAAAGTGACAATTTTTAAAATCCAAATGGAATCATGTCGATCATTGTAATAATCCGCTTTTTTCATTTTAATTAGGGCCATCATGATAATCCAAATAAATAAAGTTAACGCTAAATACCAAGGAGTTTTAGCAATATCTAAACGCCAAGCGACAATTAAAGCAATTACGGATGCAATCGTAGTAAATAAGCCTTCATAATCTTTGGCTTCTTTGGTTAATAAAAATTGGATTAAATTTAAAAAGCCATAAACACCTAAAATAGCCATAAAAATGGGTTTGACACTAACAAAATGAAATAACGGAAAGACTAATAAAACGCCGCCACAGATAATTAAAAAAATCGCCGTCACTAAATCAACAATTTGTTTTTTCTTCATAAGATTCCTCCTAAATTAATAATAAGGTAATTTCCTTTAATTGTCAATTTTTGCTACTTATATATGTCATCTCCATTTAATTAATTTCATATTCATAAACAACGGAATTTTGAGGATTAAATGATAAAAAATCTGTATTTTCATTATATCCTATTAAATTAAAATATAAGGCTTTTATAAAGCTACCATGGGAAATTATTAAAATGGTTTTATTAGGGTACTCCTTTTTAATTTTAACCAAAAATTGTTGGGCTCTAGATAAACAATCTTTTAAACTTTCTATATTATGGGAACTATCATTTAATTTATAATTCCATTGCTGTTCAATTAAATCAAAATTAATGGGTTTTCCTTCATAATCACCAAAGAATCTTTCTACTATCATGGGATCATAAATAATTTTTAACTTATTACCCACTAATATTTCTGCAGTTTGTTTAGTTCTTTTTAAAGGCGAACAAAAACAAATATCAATTTTACTAACATCTAAATTTTTAGCTAATTCTTTTGCCTGATTAATGCCCTCTTCATTTAACTCAATATCGGTTGTTCCTTGTAATAATCCTTTACCATTCCAATCGGTTTTACCATGTCTAACAATATATATTTTATTCATTAATGCGCCTCTTTAAATTTATTTGAATATTTTTGCTACTTAAAAACATCTGCCATTAGTTCTTTAATATGTTTTTTTCTTTTTTCGGTTTTTGGATTATCAATTTTAATGCTAATTACATCCCCTTCTTTAGCCTTGGGCACTAATTTTTTGGCTAAATTAACCATTTGGCCATCAGGCATTTCGACTACGACATATTCGCCTTCTATCCGGTCAACAATAACTTCCATTTTTTAACCTTCTTTCTCTACTTGGACGGTAATATTTTTACCATCACTACTAACGATAATATTGCCATTTAAATCGGTGCGATAGACGTGGCTGCCACTTTGTTGCCACCGAGCAATAACATCCAAACTTGGATGATTATACTGGTTATTAGCTCCCACCGAAATAATAGCATAATCAGCGCCAACTTTTTGAACAAAATCCAAACTCGAAGAAGAATCACTACCATGGTGCCCCACTTTAATAACATTAGCTTGAACATCATTTAAAGACTTTTCTACTAAAGCTTCCGCATCACCCATAAATAAAAAGGCGGTATCTTGATAGACTATTTTTAAGACGGCGGAATAATTATTTAAATTAGTGTATTTATCTAACACCGGAGCCAAAAAATAAACTTGTAAATCCGGACTATCAATAATTTTTAAACCTTGCGATGCGGCATGAACAGTTAAGCCTTTATTTTTAATCGTCAATAATAAATTTTCATAAGTTTTAGTATTAGCGATAGCTTTAGGTAAATAGATATTTTGTACTTGCCAATCTTGGATAATAGTCGCTAAAGCGCCAATGTGATCCGTATGGGGATGAGTACCAATAACATAATTAAGGGTATCATAATTTAAATCTTGTAAATAATTTTCAATTTTGGAAGCATTTTCTTTTTCTCCCGCATCAATTAACATTGTTTCATTATTTGGTAATTCAATAAAAATACTGTCGCCTTGGCCCACATCTAAATAATGAACCTTTAAATCACCAACTAAATCTATTTCAGCGTTTGGTTGTAAAGAAAACCAATCATCATAACGACAACTTGTTAAAAAAAGAAGAACTAAAACTAAACAAAAACTTTTAAGATACTTCATATGCTACTCCCTTTTAAAGTATAACATTAAAATATCTTAAAAGTTAATCTTTTTTAATAGCAATATCATATTTACTTGGTCCTTTTAAAACTTGACCATCAATAGAAAAACGAGAACTATGGCAAGGACAATCCCAAGTTTTATCCACTTGATTAAATATTAAAGGACATTTTAAATGGGGACAAATGGCATGAACTTTATGCTTACTACCATCTTGAGCCACATAAACACCAATTCTTTGGCCATCTTTATTTTCAAAATAAATTTCTGAACCATACCATTTTTTATTTTTCTTTAAGGCACTCATAAAGGCTAAGAGATTAGTCCCAATGCTTTGATAGAAACGTTGGTATTTTTTTATTCTAGTGGTTTTAAATATAGCTGCATAAGGATTAGCGTTACCTTTAATTAAATCGCAAATAATTTCGCCACTTAAAACACTATTAGTCATCCCCCAAGTGTTAAAACCGGTGGCTAAATACATCTGGGGATTAATCTCGCCAATATACGGTAAATGATCACCCGTTATAATATCAACATTCGTCCAACTGGCAACAATATTATGGGAATTAAGTTTAAAATGGCTAATAACTTGAGCTAAATTTTTATGTTCATTATGCTTTATCGCCGTATTATGCGAACTACTTAAATATATACCATATACTCTATTCCCATCTTCATAATAGCGAAACGAAAAAGTTGGTTTGGCCAAGGTAATATAATTATAATGCTCATTTCTTTTTTCTTTTGTTACCACGATATAAGATTTTTCGATTGTCGTATTAAGGGGTAAGAACATTGGTTTTAAGAAAAAAGGATAATGACAAGTAAAAATTATCTTTTCACAAGTTATAATAAAACCAGCCGCGGTTAAACATTCATAACCTTGCGTCGTTTTTTTCACATTTATTATTTTAGTATTTTCGAATATTTGCCCTTTTAATTTACGGGCTAAAGCATTTAAAAATTTAAGGGGATTAAATACATATGTTCCATTTACTTTTATGCCATAATATTTGTGATAATTAATATAACTCGTTTTTATTTGATTTAATTCTAAAAACTGCGCCACTTGGGCTAATTTTTCCACTTCTTTAATATTTTTGGCTAAGAGATAAGAACTTGATTTATCTAAATCACAATCAATTTTTTCTTTTTGGATAATTTTTTTAATTAAAGCAATCGCTCTTTTTTGACTCGCTAAATAAGTTTTAGCTAACGTATAATCTTTAGCTAATAATTTATATAAGATATCTTCTTGTAAAAAAGTTAATTTTCCGGTTGTTGCAAGAGTTACCCCTTCCCCGACTTTTCGGGCTTCCACTAAAAAACAATTGGGATTATTTAAAAAATATAAGGTACTAATCCCAGCCAAGCCACCCCCAATAATTAAGGTATCCACCATTAAGTTTTTATCTACGGCTGGACAGTTTAACTTTAGGGCATATTTTTCCCATAGTCGCATTATAATCACCATTATTATTTTAGCCAAATAAAAAAGGCCTATGCCTTAATTTTACTTAAAAAATTTAACAATTTATTTTAGCCTTTTCGTTGTGAAGTTTAACTTTGCCTTTCTTAATGTAGGTTTCATAAGCTTCTTTAATTTCTTCATTTTCGTAACTATCTTTAATTTTATTTTGACTATCATCTTGGTATAAGGCTTGAATTCTTTTTGCCCGCGTCTCTTTTAATTTATTCACGGCGACTAAACCTTGACCAGCCCCACCGATACAACCCCCAGGACAAGTCATAACTTCAATAAAATCGTAATTATCTAATTTCGTTTCATACGCTTTGACGGTAGCTAATTTATTAATAACGCCCACTTTGATTTGGTATTTTTTTAAATCAATGGTTGCTTCTTTAAAATCTTTTTCTCCCCGAACTTCCTTAAATTCATAAAACTTTCGGGGAGCTTTTTCGTGATTAATTAAATAATATGCGGTTCGCATTACTGCTTCCATAACACCCCCGGAAGCGCCAAAGATTAAACCCGCTCCACTTCCTTTACCTAAAAGAGCATCAAATGCTTCATCTTTTAAATTGTTAAAGTCAATATTCATGGCTTTTAACATTAACACTAATTCACTGGTTGTTAGACAAAAATCCACATCCGGATTATGATAAATTTCTTCTTTTTTTGATACACAAGGCGTTAAGGCCACTAAAATAATATTTTTCGGATCAATTTCATTAAACTCGGCATAATAACTTTTAACCATAGCCCCAATCATGCCAATGGGACTTTTGCAAGTACTAATATTGGCCATTTTTTCCGGATAAAATTGCCGAACATAATTAACCCAAGAAGGACAGCAACTCGTATACATCGGTAAATTTTTTTGGTTTTTAAGTCGTTCAACTAATTCTTGGGCTTCTTCCATCACCGTTAAATCCGCGCCAAAAGTAGTATCAAAAATCTTGGCAAACCCTAAAGCTTTTAAGGCACTAACCATCTTTCCTTCTAAAAAAGTCCCGGCTTCATAACCAAAGGCATCACCAATCGCAACACGAACGGCAGGAGAAGTGATAACCATTACTTCATAATTAGTATCGCTTAAATAATTTAAAACTTTTTGGTAACAATATTTGGGAATTAAAGCTCCCATGGGACACGTTAAAAGACATTGCCCACAGTTAATGCAGTCATGTTCCAACCCATTATTTTCCCGACAAGTTTTTAAACACATGCCACAGTGAATACACCGTTCTTCAATCCGATCAATCGCTAAATTATTTTCTTTTATTTCAATTCGGGCCATTTTTATTTTGTTAATACCTTATACATTTTAACTAGTTTAACTAATAGTTCTTTTTCATCTAGTTTAATATCATTGGTTGCAATTAAAGTGGCTAGGCCATTAACATATAACCAATAATTCATAAATAATTGCTTTGCATCTTCAAAACTTAAATGTTGTTTATTAACGAGATTAACGATTGTTGATTGATTCCATTTTTCATCTAAAACATTATCTAAACTTTGCCATTTTAAATTATTACTTAAAAATAAACTTTTAAATAGATTTTTATACTTTTGGGCAAATTCCACATAGGCAATGGCTAAAGTTAAAAGGGCTTTTTTATTATCAATGCGACTATTAATAAAAGCATCATATTGGCGATAAATTTCTTTATAGGTATCTTCCTTTATTTCGTCCATGCTTTTATACATCCGATATAGTGGTTTAGTCGAAATACCTAATTCTTTCGCCAAACTCCGCGCATTAACCGCTTCCCAACCATTTGCATTAATCATCTTCACGGCGGTTTTAATAACATTTTCTTTTTTTATTTCTAAAATTGCCGGCATATAACTAACCTCCTATGGTAACTTATGTTTTCATTATAACATATTTTTAGCAGCCTTGAAAAGAAAAATAAGCAAATACTTGCGCATTTACTTATTCTGTTACTTTGATGTTTTCATACCAAACTACTTTATTGGTCTTTAAGGATTTGGGCACATCTATAACCCGTTGATTAGATGAACCCCGCCATTCAAGCGTAAAATCATGAAGTTCATCGACATATTGCCCATCTACTAAGACATCAACATATTGCATTAATTCTTTATCCTTTAAATCGCGGTCAAATAAGAAACCACTCCACACCCATAAGCTCTTATGGGGAAATTTTTCTTTAAATTTTTTGGCAATTAAAGTCGTTCCTGCAATATTTTGAGGATGGCATGGTTCTCCGCCTAAAATAGATAAGCCTTGAATTTCATCCTTTGCACATAATTCTAAAACTTCCGCCAATTTTTCATCGGTAAATTCGGCACCACCCTTAAAATCATGCGTCTCTGGATTAAAACAATTTTTACAATTAAAGGTGCATCCTTGTACAAATACTGATACTCTTATGCCCGGGCCATTGGAAATATCCATCTTGCGAATTTTGGCATATCTCATTTTTAAGCCTCAGCATCTTTGTTGTCGATATGTAAAACTCTTTCTTTAATTTCTTGAGTCCGACCTTTATTCCAGAAATTCGTCCCAATGTAACCACAAGTCCGACGGGCAACATTTAAGGTTGCATGGTCACGGTTACCACAATTTGGACAATACCATTCTAAATCATCATCAATTAAGATTTCGCCATCATAACCACATTTTTGGCAATAGTCAGATTTTGTATTTAATTCGGCATAAATAATATTGTCATAGATAAATTGAATTAATTCTAAAACCACCGGAATATTATTAGTTAA
>CANQCH010000005.1 GCA_947589165.1 uncultured Bacilli bacterium | reverse complement strand
TGTAGTTTAATGGTAGAATTCCAGCCTTCCAAGCTGAACACGAGGGTTCGATTCCCTTCACCTGCTCCATTTAATAAATGAAATCAGTCTTTTACAAGATTGATTTTTTTAATTTCCTCGTGGACAGCTTGAAGGCGGAATTCTTTGGGCATTATTTTTGTAATATAAATTTTCAATTATATCATCGAACAAAGAATACCATTTAACTTGAACACAAAATCTATCCTTTTCATAACTAGGATTATAATTTAAACATCTATTTTTGGGTTGAACAGTAAGGACACTAAAATGGACTGTTGACGAATATATTGCACTTTTTCTTAAAATGATCTTAATAATATCATCACTTGTTAGAAAAAAGAAATCATCAACTTCGCCATAAATTAAAGCCGAAATTGGAAATGAAGAATTTTTACCCCGAAGCACAAATCGATCAATTGCTCTTCTTAATAGTCGTTCATTGTTTATTTCGCCATTTAATTTATCTATTTTAAATTGATTTTTAGCCTTATATTCCGTCGTAGATATTCTTTTTAAACCTTTCCCATTTGTCGTTCCGTCCGCATAATGAAATTTTAAATACTCTATTACATTTTCTCGTGATATATTATTAGTTATTAAAAAACTAATAAATTCGGAAATTGGTTCAACATGAACCGAATTTTTTATGCCTTTTTTGATACTAACACCCTTAATTTTATTATTTATTTTGATTAAAATATCCGCTTTTTGTTGTAAATGGTTACGCCAACATTTAATTATCATATTTTCATTTTCATTCGGAAAAATTGTATCTATTAGATCCCTACATAAAGGGTTTAATTCTTTAATGGTTTTATTATTTAATTCTAAAACAAAGGCGAATTCATTAGCAAAGCCGTTTATTTCACTCATTTTAACACCTCTCACTATTATTATTGCCCATAACTATTTAATTTCCTTTTAAATAGAAAAAACTTATCAAGTTTGTAATTGATAAGTTTTTTAATTATTACGATAATTTTGATCGGTTAAAATCGTTAATAGTTCCTCTTTCGTTTTAATACTTTGCGGATTCCAATGTTCTTCGTAAATTTTTTGTTGTTCTTCAGTTACTTTTAAGGAGAATTTACTAAAGGCATTAATGATTATTTCGCTACTTTCCATATAAGTTTTTAACCGATCTTCATAAAATTCTTTAGCAACATTTTTACCTTTAATTGCAATTTCTTGCTTATAGACATAATGCGGTTTATTCATATATAAGCAATAACCTATATGCGTACCAATGTTATTAGACATTGTATAATCGGCTAAAGAGATAATATATTTTAATCTGCGGGTAAAATTTAAATCATTTTTATGACCCGCTGTGACAATTTTAAATCCCGCTTTTTCAAAGTTTTTATGCAAACCATTTTGAATATCAAAATAATAAACATTAACTAAAACTGTATCCGCTTTGATTTTCTTTTTGATTTTATTTATTTCCGCAATGAAATCAGCACTATCAAAAGAATGGTTAACACCTTCAATTGATTTGGATGGGAAAACTAATAGTACTTTACCTAATTTTTTCTTATCTTGTTTAAACTTTTTGTCATCATATAAACTCCGAGCATAATGAATATAAGGTCCAATAGCATAACTCTTCTTCGCATAATTATTTTTTAAAATACCGATTCTTCTTTCACTAATTGTAATAATATTAGATAAACCATAAACAGAACTTTTACTATAAACAGAAGACGAAAAATTAACGCCATGTTCAATATAGGAATCAAGAGTTCCTTTATAGTTCGCATATTCTCTTAAGGCATCCGCGATACCATAAAAAGTATTATCTTTGGATAGTTCATGATAACTTAATGTCATATCTTGAGCTAAAGTTTGATAATCAAATATGCTGGTATTGGCTCTCATTTTTACTTCGGCATCGTATTTACGTTTATTTTTTAAACGAGCAACTTTACTTAAATATTTTCTTAATCTTAGTTTTAACGAGATATCACCACCACTATTTTTTAAACTATAATAGCATTCCCCATAAATAAAGACATAAACAATTATTAATGACGTTTGTAAAAATAAATAACCGGTGGTAATAGTTAAAATTACTAATAATAACATGGATATCAATAGATCGTATTCCTTTTCAAAGAAGAAGATTTTGCCTTTGAAAAATTCCCCCGCCATTTTTAAAAGGGCATAGGCTAGTAAAGCCAAAATAGGTACATATAATAGCACAAAAGGAATTATCCCAAAATTAAATAATAAAGATAAAATATCGTTTTCCATGTATAAATAATTAGGTTGATTGGCAAAACCCGTACCGAATAATTTATATTGCCAACCTAAATTAGCATACAAAGTCGCATTATATATAGCTTGATTTTTCCGATTATCAGAACCCGATAAATTATGCTTAATTGTTAAACTTTCTAGCTTTTTTAAAGAATACTGAACCTTACTTAAATATAAATTTTTCTTTTCCGTACGCTTGTCGTTTCCTGTTTTTTCGTCCTCTTTCGATACATCATCCATTGTATTATCTACTTTTTCGCTAACTATCCCGGCACTATCTTCTAAATCACTTTGTAAAATTAAAGTATTTTGATAGGTAAAAGAATATTTATAAGTACCAATAAAACCGCCAAGAAGGAGTAATAATACGGCAAGGCCAAAAAGACGATGTTTATCTTTTCGAAAAATAGTTTTTAATAGTTCATAACCAATTAATAAAATTAAGATTACAATAACACTATAAGTGCTTGATTTGGTGCCAATATAATAAAAGGCTAAAAAGGCCATGAAACCAAAGAAATATAGCCAAAGTGGATTACGGGTTTCTCGATATTGATACCAAACTATAGGTAAAGTTAAAGCCCCTAAATGATTTATTAAGTGAGATGGATTTAACCAACTTTGAAAACCTAATTTTACCCCACTAGAATATGATAAAGCACTGGTATTAGTAATCAAGGAAAGGAAGAAAATACAATAATAAATTACCCCCGAAATAGCAAGCACTTTTATTAACTTTTTACTATCAAAATTAAATTCCTCTTTATGATTATATAACATATTCACAATGTTTAATAACAACATGACATAACATATTTGAATAATTTTTCTTACTTCATCATTAAAAGTACCATAGGAAAAATCAAAAAAATTATTTTTAATTATAATTAAATGAATTAAGGAATAAATGAGAATAATCGGCAGCGATAACATAAAAACTTTACGTTCTTTTTTAACAAAAATTAAATAGCCCATTAAAAATAAATACATAAAACCTAAAAGTAAAGGTTTTAAAAACGTACTGATGGAAAAATTATAGTGAAAAATATCGCGCATTAAATAGGTTAATGAATCTAAAAAAGGCGACATTAAAATGACAATATAAAGGACATAGATTATATTCTGTTTAATCTTACTCATTATTTAGTTAACTCCTTTTTTCCAAAAAATTTGTTTAATGGTCTTCATGACATCAAATTTGATTAATAAAAATATTGCATAAATAGTCCTAATCGCGACTGTTAAAATTATATCAGATAAAAATATTTTTGTTAAGAGGTAAATTATTAAGCCTATAACTAAATAACCAAACTCTTTCTTGATTTTAGTTAATTTAAAAACATCGCCCTTTAAAATATATTTCGAATTTAGGTAATGTAATAAAAATAAGACCATATAAGAGACTAATGTCGTATAAGCTGCGGCTTGATAACCATACATTGGAACAAAAATATAATTTAAGACGATATTTAAAACAGCCGCGATAATCGTATTTATTGTAATATTAACCGTTTTCTTACAGTTAATGGCATAATTAACATATATTTGATATAAAAAGACAAATAGATAACCAATACATAAAACCGGAATAATCGTAAGGGCTTCATAAAAGTTGGATGAGACAATGATTTTCACTAAGTTTTCGGCATAAAAGATAATTAACAAACACATCAAAAAGATAAGTCGAACATATTTGATTAAAACATTTTCGACTGCTTTATAATCACCATTATTTTGGTAAAAAACAGGTGCCCACGAATAATTGGTGGAATTAATAACTAACAATAATACTTCCCCAATTTTAGTAGCTAAGCTATACATCCCCGTACTAGCTAAATTGCCGTATTGATTAATTACTAATTTATCAAAATAAGTTAAAACATAATTAGATAAAGAATGTAAGACTAAAGGTAGGGAAAAGATTAAAGAGCTTTTAACATAGGACTTATTGTACTTAGCTTTTAAAGCCTTTTTACCCCGCCATAAAATATATAAAAGTAAACAGAAATTAATACCAATAATGGTAATAACCCGAATATAACCCCCGTTTAAATCTTTTAAAGTTAAAATTAAACCAATGGAGATAATGGTATTTAAAAGTAAGGGAATATTTTTTACCATTAAATGTTTTTTCGAATTTTGTCTCGCAATTAAATGTCTTTCATAAAAATCAATAAAAATGGAAATATAACCCCCGATTAAGATTAAATAATAAAGCAGTAAACTGATGTTTAAAAACTTGGCAATCATAGGAGCAAATGCAATCAAAAATGGAACTAAAAAGGCATTAGCGATTAAAATGAAAAAACCAACCGATTTAATATAACTTAAATAATTAATATTTTTTTCATAATAAAATTTAGAAATAGAAGAAGCGATTGAAAATGATAGAACAATAATTAACATATTGACGGTTGAAGTATAAAAATTCACAATACCATATTCTGTCGGCGTTAAAATAAAAGTTAAAACACTAACTGATAAAAAAGAAATTACTAAGGTAATAATACTAGAAATGGTATAAAAAAAGGCATTTTTTAAAACTTTATTTTCATCATTTTTCATTTTTGGTCCTTCCTTCCTATTTTTTCCCATAAAAAGAAGCAATGGCTGCAGCCATTGTATTACTTAATTATTGCAACATATCCATTTGTAAAATGGTATCATCAGCGATATCAACTTTTGCGGTTTTCCCAATTACATCTTTTACTTTTTGAGGACTAATTCCGGTTCCCGGTCTTTTATATGTTAAATCATCCATTGTAATGACTTCCCC
This sequence comes from uncultured Bacilli bacterium, assembly GCA_947589165.1. GTDB lineage: Bacteria > Bacillota_I > Bacilli_A > RF39 > UBA660 > Onthocola_B. The sequence continues at coordinate 21,965 of CANQCH010000005.1, read as the reverse complement.
TTTTTTAATATCCCGGTTACTTACAATGGAACGTCTTGCATTTTGCCGAGCCTTTAATTCACTATCTAAACATTTTAAATCATAGTTACCACGAATACTATCAAGATAATCCATACCAGCAATGATCTTTTTAGCATCCTTTTCATCCATGGCATGATAGTGATCATTACCCTTAAGGGTTTTATCTAAAGTAAAGTGTTTTTCAATAACGATGGCCCCTAAATTATAAGCCGTTTTTAATATTTCATAATTTTCATCGGGTTTAGTATGATCACTATAACCAACATAAATATTATCATACTTTTCTTGGAATTTTTTTAAACTAACAATTTTATTTAAATTGGCATGTTCATAGGGCGTAGGATATTCTAAGACACAATGAAGTAAAACTAATGGTTCCTTATTTACTTCTCTAATAGTATTAATGGCACTTTCAATTTCTTCTTCGTTGGAAGCCCCAATTGATAATAAAATTGGTTTTTGTTTTAAAGCCATATGTTTAATAAAAGGTAAATTTGATAAATCAGATGAAGATATTTTATAAACATTCATTAGTTCATTTAAATAATCCGCTGATTCATAATCAAAAGCGGTTGATAAAAATTCAATCCCTAATTCATCACAATATTCTTTAATTTCTTTATATTCATTATAGCCAAAAGAATCAAATTTTTTAAATAATTCTCTTTGAGATCTGGTTGGTTCTTCTGTAATATCCCAGTAATAAGGTGAATCTTTAGCCGCTAGGGTTTCAGCTTTATAAGTTTGAAATTTAACAGCATGAATTCCGGCTTTATGGGCTTCTTCAACCATTAATTTGGCTGCTTCCATATTTGATATGCCTTTTTCTTTCGCAATATCATAATAATTAACCCCTATTTCCGCAATTAAACAAAATTTGTTTGCTTTTACTCTTTCAATAATTTTTTCCATCTTTCCTCCACTATTCTAAAATCAAATTAATTTCGCGGTTAACACCACTTTTTAAATCTTTAGCCAGCATTTTTTCATGCATGTCTACTCTTTGGTCATAGTCCGCTACTAAATCATTAATTGTCTTTTTTATTGTATCACAATTTACATCTTTTCCCAAACCTAAATTTATAAATCCATTTTCCGCTTTCGCAAAAGTATGTAATAATTCTCGTTCATTTTGGGCTAAAACAATCGCCGGAAGACCTACAGTCGCTAATTCATAGACGGTGCGGCCTTGAGAAGTTATAGCTATATCGGCCTTTTCCATATAATTACAAATATTTTTAACATTATTTAAAACGACAATATTTTTTTCTTCATTACTGATTATACCATTAGCTATAGCATCGTAACCAATTCCTGTGACAAAAGTAAATTGGATTTTACCATCGCTTTGTAATGCTAAATCATAAATTTTTCTAGTTAAATTACTGGGATCTGTCCCCCCAAACATTACGATAATGTTTTGGACATCTTTTTTTACCGTTATTGGAGTAGAAATTAAAAATTCTTCCCGTAAACAAATATATTTTTCCCCACCATAAACATGAGATAGACCATGATTATTTTCATATAGGGCATTGATACATACATTGGCTTCGGCAGCGCCCGTTCCTAAATCTTCAATTGTCACTACTTTAGGACATCTTTTTTTCAAATTCTTAATATATTCCGCCGTTGTATCTAGGCAATCATTAACAATTATATCTGGTTGTTCCGTTTCGATTAATTGGTAAAAGTCCGCATCATTTTTAATTAACCGATAAGGAAAATAAGATTCTTTTATTTTATTGATGCCATCTTCATATTCTTCATTCAAAATAAATGTAACATCATGGCCTGTTAAATGATAAGCTAAAGTTAAACAATGGTAAATATGGCCCATGCCAATTTTTTTATAACCATTGCATCTTAAAAAGATTTTTTTCTTTTTTAAAATATTTTCACATAAAGCCCAATCCAAATAAGAATCGATATCGACAGCTTCATCTTCACTAATTTCATAAACGCCAATTTTAGCACCAAAGCGTGTATTCTCTTTGACAAATTCTCTTTTCGTAATGACAAAAGCCCCTGTTTCTAAATAGTTAGCGGGTAATTCTTGGCGATTAAGACGTTTGGTATAATTAGGAACAATTTGGCCATTTTCTTCTTTCCATGCTAAATGAGGTTTATTCACCACACTGATTAAGGTATCAACATCATTAGCAATAAAATGAGCTAGCGCGGCATCTAAAGTAGTTGCCCGCAAGACTGGTGATGTTGGTTGCATGGTCACAACAATATCATAAGTTAAACCTTGCATTTTTTCCGCTTTTAAAACAGCATCATATATAACGGGATCTAACGTAATATTATCTAAAGCTAGTTTAGGATCCCGTTTTATTACTTCACAATTATATTTATGCGCCACCGTTTCAATTTCGACATCATCGGTACTGATATAAACATCAGTAATATAGTTACTATTTTGCGCATTTTGAATCGCGTAACTAATTAAAGGTTGATTATTTAATAAACGAACGTTTTTGCGTGGGATACCTTTAGATCCCCCACGAGCCGGAATAATGGCTAAAATATGCATATCTTTCATTTTTTACTTCTCCTCCATCTATTTTTCTTTGTCAATTTCCATTTTTAATTTAGCAATAAAATTAGCGGTATTGCTTTGATATTTTTTCGGTTTAAATTTTGGCAGTTTTTTCATTAAATCATCTAAAGAATTATCTTCCGTTAATTCTAAAACATAGCCTTCATCCCGAAAGATTTCGGTTAATTGTTTTTGATGGTCATCGACATGTTCGCCATATTTTTGTAACCGCGAACACACAATGACTTTTTTGCCCATTTTTAATGGCATTAAAACGGAACCGGTTCCCGAATGCGTGATAACAACATCGGCTTGGGCTAAATATTTTTGCATTTCTTCATAGGAAATAAAATCAAATATTTGCATTTTCTTGCTTTTATATTTGGTATGACCCGCTTGCACAATAATCTTATCTTTTATCTGGCTTTTTTCAATATAATCTAATAACCGGGTAAATGGTTCTTTTTGCGTTCCTAACGTAACTAAAATCATTAGTAAATACCTCCCCAGTAAACTGCCTTTGGATAAACTTCTTTCATGCTTTCCCATTGGACGACGAATGTTGTAGCAATGGGATAAACTAGTCTACCGCTTAAAGTCGGACTAGTCCGCTTGGCAAAACTTTCAATATAAATTATTTTCCGGCGGAATAACCAGCCTATATAACACATAAAAACGGCGGTATGGGTACCCGTTGTAACAATTACCTTGGGCCGATATTTAAAAAACAAATAAAAAGATTTAATCACATTAAATAATTCAATAAAAATGTAACGAAATAAATATTTTCTGGACCCATACTTTAAAAATTCTAGCTTATATTTTTCTTTCATACTGATGGTAACATCTGTTTTTTCAGTTACTAAGACATAATCATAATCGTTAAAAATGCTTTTTAATTCAAGCATTTGGGTCAAATGGCCCCCGACACTTGATATAAACATAACCCGCTTTTTCATAACTACCTCCCGAGATGTTTGATTTTATAATAGCTACTCGCTAATAAATAATACATGTTATTATAGCCTACATAAAACCAATAATTGTAATTCTTAATTAATTTTAATTGTTTTAATTCTTGTAAATATTTCATAGTATTTTTTTTGGCTGGTAATTGGTCATGTTTTTTTAAACTGCCAATTATATAATTATTAAAATACCGTAGTGAAAATTTTAAAGCCTTTTTATCGAGCCCAGATTCCTTAAAAAATGTTTTATAATTGGTAATTAAATCATTATAGCTAGCTATAGATAAATTTTGGGTGATTGAGTCCATCTCCCCTTCCCGATAACGACGAAAATAAAAATATTGGGGAATAGTCGTAATTTTTTGGGCTTTATTATAAACCTTTAATGCAAAGTAATTATCTTCGTGTTTTAAACCAGGAATAAAGCGAATGTTGGCAACTAAATCCTTTTTATATAATTTGCCACAAGAAGAAATAGCTTTTAAAATGCGGGGATTCGTCTGATAATTAAAAGTTTGATATTTATTTATATAATTATCCGAATAATAACCATATTCCTTTTGGGAATCAAAGCCATTTAAACGGCCAATTACCAAATCGGCATCATTTTGTATCGCCGCATCATACATTTCTTTTAAAGCATTGGGGGCCAAATAATCATCGGAATCTAAGAAGGTTAAATATTTACCCGTTGCTATATCCATACCATCATTACGTGAAACTGATAAGCCTTTATTAGCTCGATTAATAATTTGCCAATCCGGATGTTTTTTATGAAATTTTTTCATAATAGTTAAAGTTTTATCTACCGAACCATCATTTACTAATATTACTTCGATATTAGTTAAACCTATCGTTTGCTTTTCCAAAGATGTTAGGCACTCTTCTAAGTATTTTTCGGTATTATAAGCTGGAACAATAACACTTATTTTTTTCATTAATGTTCCTTAATCGCGGCCATATATATCGCGCGTAAATAATTTTTCTTGAACATCCGCCAAGTCTTCACTACTACGATTGGCCACAATAACATCGGCGATTTTTTTAAATTCATTTAAATCTTGAATAACATCATAATCTAAAAATTTATTCGTCGTTAAAGTTGGTTCATATATTACCACTTTAATACCATTATTGACTAAAATGTTAATCACATCTTGAATACTACTTTGCCGGAAATTATCACTGCCGGCTTTCATAGTTAACCGATATATACCTACCACATTATGGGTATTTTTTTTCGTAAGTAATATTTGCATTATTTTATCAGCAATAAAATGTTTCCGCGTATCATTACTTTGCACGATAGCCGTGATTAAATTTTGGGGTACATCTTTGTAATTAGCTAAAAGTTGTTTCGTATCTTTAGGAAAACAATAACCACCATAACCAAAACTAGGATTGTTATAATGACTACCAATTCTTGGATCAAGTCCAACCCCTTCAATAATATCTTTTGTATTTAAATTATATTCTTCGGCATAAGAATCAAGTTCGTTAAAATAGGCTACTCTTAACGCTAAATAAGCGTTCGCAAAAAGCTTAATTGCTTCGGCTTCCGTTGGTTCGGTAAATAAAACCTTAATATCTTTTTTGATGGCACCATCTTGCAATAATTTGGCGAATACCTCAGCCATCCGAATGACTTCAGCATTATTAGAATCCCGGCCAACAATAATGCGACTAGGATTTAAATTATCGGCAAGAGCATGCCCTTCTCTTAAAAATTCTGGACTAAATATAATATTAGGATAATTGTATTTGGCAATTACCTTTTTTGTATAACCAACTGGCACCGTTGATTTAATCACAAACGTTGCCTTATTATTAACCTTTAAGACACTTTCAATAACATTTTCCACACTACTGGTATCAAAAGAATTTTTATCTGGATCATAGTCGGTTGGGGTCGCAATTATGACCAATTCCGCTTCCCGATAAGCTTCTTCTCCATTTAAAGTCGCCTTTAAATCTAAATCTTCTTCTTTAAAATATCTTTCTATTTCTGCATCCACAATCGTGGGAATTCTTTTATTTACTTTTTCAACTCTTTCCGGAAGGACATCGACAGCTCTTACTTGATTGTTTTTAGCCAATAGGCAAGCTAAAGATAAGCCAACATATCCGGTTCCTGCTACTGCTATTTTCATTTTATCACTCCTAACATTAATTATTATACCATACCCATCTTTTTTTAAGCAACTAAGTTATGGGGAAATATTTGCGCGAAATATTATAATGTTGTATGATAATTAAAAGGAAATGTTATGAATATAGGATGCGATATTGTTGAAAATGAAAGATTAAAAGATAAAAGTAATGATTTTATTAATCTTATTTTAACGGAAAAAGAAAAGCAAGAATATGCCAAACGAGGCTTTAGTTATTTATGTGGGCGTTTTGCGGCCAAAGAAGCCATAATGAAAGCCCTACCTAAGACTAAAAGTTATACTTTCCTCGATATCGAAATATTAACCAAAAAAGATGGCAGTCCGTATTGTACCAATATTTCCAATTTAAAAATTAGTATTTCACATGAAAAAAACTATACGATTGCCATCGCTATTGTTTATTAAAAGTAAAAGTATTGCTTTTTTAACTTTTTTTGTTAAAATTTTAATTATGAGGTTTGCGTTATGAATCAAAAAGTGCGGCAATCAAACATTGAACTGCTTCGCATATTAGCGATGTTTTTTATTATAACTTTTCACTATTGTTATTATAGTGGTTACGTTTTTGAAGCTCTAAATTACAATTCTTATCTGGTTAAAATTTTTTATTTTGGTGGCGAATTAGGAGTTAATATATTTATGTTAATCTCCGGTTATTTTTTAATTAATAGTAAGTTTTCGGTTAAAAAATTAATTAAATTAATCTTAGAAGTTAATTTCTATTATTTATTAGCCCTTGTAATTGCTAATCATTTAAATATCATTCATTCTTTTTCTCCTTTTAGTCTTAAAGAAACTATTTTACTTTTATTTAATGTTACGACCGGCAAGTATTGGTTCGCTACCGTTTACATATTAATCTATCTTTTTAGTCCATTCCTTAATATGTTTTTCAAAAGCTTAACTAAAGAAAATTGGCAAAAGTTTCTTTTATTATTTATCGTTGTTGCATCAATAATTCCTACCTTTATAGGTCTATTTTATAATAATTCTGAAGTTATCTTAAGTTTTAATCGTCTTACTTGGTTAATAGGAGTCTATAGTTTTGGGGGTTACATCCGTATATACAATTTAAAATTATTGCAAAAACGGAAAAATGCCTTAATTTTAACTCTAACAACTACTTTTCTATTAATATTTAGTATTTATGCTATTTACCAATTTAAAAAAATCTTTCCGGCCTTTAGTAATTTAGAATTAGCTTACTTTTGGCATCCTAATACCATTTTATTATTTTTATTAAGTTTAGCTTTATTTACCCTATTCCTTAACTTAAAAATTAAACCCCATAAAATAATAAATCGTTTAGCTAGTACAACCTTAGGTATTTATTTAATTCATGAAAGTGTTCTCCGTTCTTATTTATGGCATACTGTTTTCCATAGTAATATTTATCTTAACAGTAAATTTTCTTTAATTTATATATTATTAACCGCCATGATTGTCTTTTTCGGAGGTGCCCTTATTGATTTAATACGTCAATTTTTAGAAAAACATACGGTTGATAAGGTTTTAAATTCTTCCTTTTTTGCCAAAATAAGTAATAAAGGCCATCAATTACTAACTAAAATTTTAAATGTTTTTTAGTTTGTAATAGCTATATTTCTATGCTAAAATATTTTATAGAATGTTTTTATACGAGGGAGATGCTTTTATGAAAAATCCATATATCAAAATTGCGAGACCGGATCACTGGATTAAACAATTATTCATTGTTCCCGGTATTTTAATCGCGGTTATCTTACTGGATAATATTACCTTTAACTTAAATTTGGTAATCAAAATTATTTTAGGTTTTTTAGGAACTTGTTTTATTGCTTCCGCTAACTATGTAATTAATGAATATTTAGATGCGGAATTTGATAAATATCATCCTACGAAGAAAAATCGGCCTTTAGTAACCCAAAATATGAGCGCAAAAATTATTTATACCGAATATACTTGTTTAGCTATTTTAGGTTTAGTTTGTGCTTGGTTTGTTTCTTTTCCCTTTTTTATTACCGATTTAATTTTATTAATTATGGGTATTTTATATAATGTTAAACCTTTTCGGACCAAAGATATTCCTTTTTTAGATGTTTTAAGTGAATCTATTAATAATGCTTTAAGATTATTATTAGGTTGGTTTATTATTACGAGCGAATATTTACCACCTATCAGTATTGTTTTAGGCTATTGGATGTTTGGAGCCTTTCTTATGGGGATAAAACGTTATGCGGAATATCGGATGATTAACAATCCGAAACAAGCTGCGTTATATCGTAAATCTTTTGCGAAATATACCGAACATAGTTTATTAATCTCTTCCATCTTCTATGCTTTATTATCAGTCTTTTTATGTGGTACTTTTTTAATTAAATATAAAATTGAACTATTATTATGTATTCCTTTAATGTGCTTATTGTTCTGTTATTATTTATATTTAAGTTTTAAACCAGATTCTGCAGTACAAAAACCCGAAAAATTATATCATGAAAAGAAATTATTACTTTTAGTGGCCATCTTTATTATTTTATTTGTGGTTCTTTTATTCGTGGATATTCCCGTGTTAGATAAACTTTTAAGTGAAACGCTTGTGAAATTATAATGAAAAAGCAGACTTTAATTTGTGATTTAGATGGCACATTATATTATCAACTTGGAGTTCAATTAGTTATGGCCTTATGGTTGGCTAGCTATTATTTACTTCATTTTTGGCGGTTTAAGGAACTTTTAGCCCTTAAATATTATCGGCAATTTCGCGAAAAAACCAAAGATGATGTGGTAGCCCAACAATTTAAAATAGTAGCGCAAAAATATCACTTTACGGAAGAAAAAGTAAAAGAAATTGTGGATATTTGGTTATTTAAAAAGCCTTTAAAAATTTTACCTTTATTTAAAGATCGCCAATTAGAAAAGATTCTGCGGGATTTTAAAGGCGATATTATTATTTATTCTGATTATCCAACTAGCGATAAATTGCAAACTTTAAAGATGCCTTACACCAAAGCCTATGATGCTACGCATCCTAAAATTAGCGTTTTGAAACCTAATCCTATAGGATTATATTTTATTATCGCAGATAATAAAATCCGTCCGGATGACATCCTTTATATTGGTGACCGGGATTCCAAAGATGGTGCTTGTGCTCGCGCTTGCCAAGTAGATTATATTATCTTGCCTAAATTATGGCGGATGCACCAACACCAAAAAATTAAGCAAATGATAGGAGACCAAAATGGAAAAGAAAAAGAAAGTTTATAATATTTTAAGTATCGTTATTTTAGTCAGTATGTTTATTTTTATGGCAACCCAAGTGGCCAGACAATCCTTTTGGGGCGACGAATTAGATTGGACAATTAGATATTTAGAAATGCCTAACATTATTACGATGCTAAAAGAATTAGCTCATGGTTTATATAATTTACCATTATTTTATGTCTTTATGTATCCGATTTATCGGATTGTTCCTTTTGGGGAAATATGGCTATTACTACCAAATATGTTCGCTGTCGTAATTGGCCTATACTTTATTAAAAAAAGTGGTGATTTAATTGGTGGCGAAGATTTAGGTTTTATTAGTTTAGTTTTAGGAGCCACTTCTTATGCTTTAATTTACCAATGTGCTTCCGAATTTAGACCTTATGCTTTTTTATTTATGTTTTCTTGCCTAGCCCTATATTTATTTTTAATTCGCCTCCGGGAAAAAAGTCGCAAAAATACAGTCTTTTTCATTATCGCGCTTCTAGGGTTAGCCTATTCCCATTGGTTTGGCTGTCTAATAATTCCTTTTTATTTTTTAATCGAAGGCTTTTTATGGTTAAGAAAAAAGACTAAATTAACCTTTATAATTCCTTATTTAGTCGCCGGGGGTACTTTTTTACCATGGTTCATCATTTGCTTTTTGAAACATTCTAATAGTATGACCGAATACTTTGGCCTTTTACCTGCTTTTAAAGAAGTTGTCGATGTAATTGCTAATTTAACAAGTTATAATAAAATTTCCTTTATTTTATTTGTTTTAGGCTTTTTAGGAATTATTCTTTATTTAATATTTACGAAAAAGGATAAAAACTATTTATATTTAATTGTCATCGGAGCAATTATTTGGGCCATTGGCATAATTTTTATTTATAGTCGGTTTATTAATCCGGGCGGTTCCTTATTTGTCAATCGGTATTTCTTTGTTATTATTCCCCATCTATTTATTGTTTCCGCGTTTAGCTTAAGTTTATTATTAAAAATAAATATTCCTAAAAATAAATGGCCAATTAATATAATTATCTTTTTCGTAATCATATGTCCTTTATTAATTATAATTGGTTACCAAAATTATAAAGGTGTCATTAGTCGGTTAGGTACTTATTTTGAACCCTTTAGAGAAGTTTCCCAAACCATTGCTGATAATGAAAAAGCTTATGATAAAACAAGCGCGGTCATTGATAGTATGGGAACTACTTATTTAGATTATTATTTTAAAAAACAAGGTTTAAAACTTCCTAATGCCGTTTATTTAAATTTTGATGGTTCGATGAGTCAAAAAGTTAAAGATGATAAAATTATTTATGACTATATGAAAGCTACAAATGAAGATTTACTGGTTTATGATACTTTATTTATTTTTAAATCCCGTCGCGAATTTGATCAAGACTTTTTAAAATTTATTGATGAACATTACGAAATCATAAAAAAATATCCCGACATCAGCTTAAATATTTACGAAAAGAAAGCAGATTAAAATAATATCCCATTAAGAGCTGGGATATTTTATTTTAATAAATCTTCGTAATTTTTGTTAGTTAATTTATGATAAACATTTTTATACCGTTCATATTCGGTATTCCAAGAGTTATATTTCTTATCATTGCGATGATCGGGAAGATCATATCTGGCTTGCAAAAATTCGGAAAAAGCTCGCGTATATTTAATAGTGCCATAGATGTTTAAATGGGCAGGATTATAAAAATCATGGTCATATTTTATGTCTAAGTTTTCTAAATCCCGGGTATTAATGACTTCAAAACCATTATCATTTAACATTTTCGTTAACGTATTTAGTTGACCCATTTCTTCATCAGTATATATTCGAGGGGCAATCGTAAATATTATTTCCAATTTTTTCTTCTTTAGATAATTAATTAAATCTTGAAAAATTTCTTTTATTTCTGGTGATACATCAACATATTCTGGATTCCATTCGTATGGTTTTAAATATTTTATCTTGATGGTATTTTCACTTAAATAATGACCTTTAATTATTTCTTCATCAACAAAGGAGCTCGCAGATATATTTTTCCAACCATTATGATAAAAAAGAAAACTCAAATAATAATTGATATAATCCTTTTTCGCCACATCGGCATATTTTAACATCGTTTTCGTCGCGTCTAGTTTATTTGCCGAAAATTTTAAAGTATCAGTTACCCGGCGAATAATCGCTCCATCTTCTGGTAATAAATAGGCGACCGATATATCGACAATATAAACATACGGATTTTGATATTTAGAAGCTTCTTCCAGTAAAAATTTTATGGCCGAAGGGGGCAAATTACCACCAGCAAGCATCCCGGTAGCAAAGCCGTATTCTTGGAAAGCTAACATGCCATTATAATGAGTATAAGCATTACTAGCTCCCACATAAACAATATCTACACTATTTTTGGGTTCATCATAAAACTGTGTAATGGGATTTTTATACCAAAACACATTGAATACTACTTTCCAAATTATCCCAAAGATAATTAAGAAAATAATTACTTTACCCAGTTTCTTCATTATTTCACCCCGCTTAAGATAAAATATTGTTATTATATATTTTATATTGCTTCTTTACATTCGGTTAAAACATCATCAAACTTTTTACCAGTAATCGTTTTAAAATCTTTTTTAAAACGATTATATTCTTCGGACCAAGAAGAATATAATTCATCGCCAAAATGGGACTTTAAATCATAATTTTCTTTTAAATAACGTGAAAGATATAATGTATATTTGGTTGCCCCATAAACATTTAAATGAGAAGGATTATATAAATCATGCGCAAAATCAATTTGAAAATCAGGAAGATTAGCAAAGTTAAGAACTTTTAAATCATTTTCTTCGATAATTGAAATCACTTGATTATAATATATTCCCCCATCTTTATAAACTCTTTCAGGAATAACAAAAAGAACTTCTAGATCATTATCTTTAATATATTTAATTAAATCTTTTAACACTTTTTCGTTTTCTGGTGCTAGTTCTTTCACTTCTTCACTATTCCATGGATATTTTGTTTGGGGATCAATCTCGGCTGACTTACTTAAAAAATAATAGCCTTTATATAAATGATTTACTTTTATAAAATTAGCCACGGTAATATTTTTCCAACTATTATGATAATTTAAAAAACTAAAATAAAAATTAGGATAATCTTCTTCCGCGTCAGTATATTGGAAAACTTCATTAATTAAATCAATGCGGTTTTGCGAAAACTTCATCGAATCAATTGTTTTTCTTAAACCACCTTCATCGACGATATTTAAGTTATCAACTACCCGCATTATATCAATAATATATAAAGAAGGTTTTTGATATTTAGCCGCTTCTTTTAACAAATATTTAGTAGCTATAAAAGGTTGGGAATCATTAGAAAGCATCCCCGTCGTAAAGCCATATTCTTGGTAAGCAAGGGTCGTATTAAAATGGACATAGGCATTACTAGAACCAATATAAACCACATCTAAACTGTTCTTTGGTTCATCATAAAAGAAGGAAATACTTGTGGGTCTTAGCCATAATAGATTACATAAAATCCAAAATAAACTACCCAAAATAACGATAAAGATTAAACTTTTTAAGGCTCTTTTCATCATAACCCCTTAAAATTGCCGATAAATGAAGGTGGCTGGATTAAAGCCTTCACCATAACAGCCAAAGATAATGATGGCAAATAAAAGTAGATAAATAACTGTCCATCTAAAAACAATATTTTGGGCAAATAATTTTTCACGAACATTCATTTTTAAACTTAAATAATCTACCCCAAATAAAACGATAAGGGCAATGATTAAAACTCGAAAATCAAGCATATCTAAGCCCACTAAATAAAGGGACGTATTATCAAGTAAAATCCACGGATTCCAAACAAATATGTTTTGAATAATCCCAAAGGCTTCTTTTAAAGAATTAGCTCTAAAGAAAATCATGGCAAAGGAGAATAGCATAAAGGTCCGAATCACTTGGTATAATTTGTAACCAAATGTTTCGGTATTAATACCTAAACGTTTATTAATTTTTTGGGATACTGGGGTTAAGATATCTTCTAAAAATATAAATATAAATTGTAATAGACCCGAACCAATAATATAGGTAAATGCCCCACCATGCCAAATGCCAATCAATATCCACATAATTAACATTGAGAAATATAACGGTATTTTTTTAGCCTGTTTTTTACTTAAAAACTTTTGGGCTTTCCGATTTAGACCTTGCATAAAATCAGATTTCATTAAAGGATAAAAGATGTAATCTTTTAGAAAAGTCCCTAAAGTAATATGCCACCGCCGCCAAAATTCCGTAATGGTTTTAGAGAAAAATGGTGCTTGGAAATTTTCGGGTAAGGTAATTCCCATAATTTCACTAACTCCCATGATGATATCAATTGATCCCGAAAAATTCGTATACAATTGAATAACAAAGAACATTGCAGCCAAGACAATATAAAAGCCATTAAACTGCATATAATTGCCATAAACCCCATCGACAAAGATGGCAATTCTTTGAGAAATAACTAAAACTTTAAATAAGCCCCAAGCAATTCTTAATAAGCCCATGCATAAATTGTGATAGTTAAATTTATGCTTATCATATAACTCATCATTAACATTTTCATAACGAATAAATGGGCCCGTCGTCAAAATTGGGAAATAGCTCATAAATAAAGCCAATTTGAAAATATTTTTTTGGGGTTTATGAGCTCCATGGTAAATATCTAATAAATAACTTATCATAATTAAGGAAAAATAACTTATACCTACTAAAGTATTATGATATACCATCCCAAAATGGTGATTAATATGCACCAAATTACAAAAATGATTAAAAATAACTAAAAATAAATTAGAATATTTTAGATAAACCAATAAACCTAAAATAGTTAAAGTACTTAAAAGTAAGTAAACTTTACTCTTTTTAGTGCCTTGATATTCATAGATTTTTTGACTCCCGATGTAAGTAATTAACAGAATAAACAAAGCTTGTAATACCGTACTGAGATGGAAATTATCATAGAATAAAAAAACTAAACTTGATATTAACAATATGACCCATTGCATCTTTTTGGGTACAATAAAATATATTATTAACGTTATGGCCAAAAATAACCAAAAACTAAATGATGTTAGTAACATTAATCATTCACCTCTACTAATTCTATTAAGCCTAAATCCCACATTAAAAACGCAACTTTTTGGCCATGAAACAAAACCGCTGGTTCGACATCTTTAACTAAAAAGGCCCCATCATTTTGTAAACTGCTAATCGCTTCAGCAATATTTTTTACCGCATAGCAAGTATGATATAAATATTGGCGTTTCTTTAAAATATTAGCCACCACTTCGCCATTTATTAATTCAATCATAATCCCATCATTTAAAGTAACCATACATAAATAAGCATTTTGCTTAGGATCAAAAATAGTTTCGCTTATTTCCTTAACGGCAAAATGCTTCTTTAACTTGGCTACCATCCTATCGATATCTGCGGTCGCAATGCCAATGTGATGAAATTTCATTTTTTCACCTACTAGCCTACTTATTTAAATAATTGGAAATTACATTGACCATTTCACCAACATTTTTGAAAGTGGTAACATCATGCATATTAAATTTAAGGCCAAATTCTTGTTCAATAGCCACGATTAAATTAATATGTTCTAATGAATCCCAATCTTCGATATCATCAGCAGTCGTATTATCATTAACGGTAATACTATCATCATCAAATACATCGCGAAAAACATTATTAAGTCTTGTAAATATTTCTTCTCTTTCCATTATCTTTCCACCTCTATTACATTATTTTGTTTTTTATATCCTTCCACATTCATTTTATAGAATTTATTACCCTTTTCATCTTCTTCAATTAAAGTAAAGCCCATTTCTTCATAAAATTCTTTAACCATTTTATTTTTTAAGGTTGGATAATAATAACCATAAATGGTTGTAAGCCCTTGTGCTTGGGCTTGCGCTACCAATTCATCCATCATAGCAAATTCCATATTGCGTTTTAAGACCCGGCAACTCATTATCCATAAATCAAGATGTAATTCTTTACCTTTAATATGACCAATAACCACAGATATTACGCCATTATCACCAAAGATATCGGCAAGTTTACCATAAATTTTAATATAATTTTCACTATTAGCAACATTTTCAATATCCGATAAAGAATATCTTTTAGTCGTTAAATTGAATTGATTACTTTTATTACTTAATTGCGATATTCTTTCTAAATAAATTGGTTTAAATGAACAAATTTCCGCTTTCATTTGTAAAGATTTTAAATAGTCATCATAATTATCAAAAGTCGACATCATTTGACTTCTTTTAGCATTATCTTTATATAATTCATTTTTCTTTAAATCTTCTTGAGAAAAATTCGTCATTTCAAAGTAACCATTCCGGTCAATAATTTGAATATAGTTTTCCGGAGTATCTACTTCCGGAACGGCAATGCCTTCAACTGTGGATTCAACAATATGGCGTTCCGCCGGATTATCATCAACAAAGACAAAACTATCGGCGCCTAAATTAAGTTCGGCCGCAATATCTTTAATATTCATATTTTTCGGATTCCAATTGGCTTTAATGATAATAAAATCATCGGGTTTTAAGACTCCCGCCGGATGATTCAAACCAGCGATAGCATTTTCATATTCATTTTTAGAATCAATATTTAAAATAACACCTAAATTTTTATGTTCTTTTAAATATTCTTGAAATTCTTGATATACTTGACCACTTGGTACTTCGGGACCAATAGCTAAGTTTTCCACACCATCATCACCGACAATACCACCCCATAAAGTATTATCTAAATCGAGAACAAAAGCTTTCTTATTTTTCCCATAAATAGATTTAATAATATTAGCTAAGTTAAAAGCTAAATAAGGAATCGCAGGCACTTCTAAAGCATATTTATACATATGCCAATAAAATTGATTAGCCCATCGATCTAAACCATAACAACTAGAAATATAATTAATATCATTAATAAAGAAATTGTTATGGGTATTAGCATAATCATAAATAAGATTATTTAATCTATTAATATAATTTATACGGCCATGAACATTAGATGCATCCTTATTACCGAGTAAGCGGTAATAAGGATATTCAAAATTATTTTGAATAATCGTCGCATTAAATTTGGCAAATAACTTATCCCACATCTGCGTCATATTTTTGTTTTCTTGCGCTAGCATTTCGGATATAGTTGCTTCATCATCAAGGATATTAGGATACCACTTAATATTCCGATTCGTCGTATGAATATAGATAATATCTGGATTAAATTCATCTAATTCTTTATTGCCAAACATGGCATCTTCATAATATTTATTATATTCTGATTCATAAAAACTAGGTTTAATACCATAATTTAATAAAAATATTTCGAGCATATTTTTGATTTCACTCGTTGTAGATCCGCCCAAAATAGCTACTCGTTTTTCTAACAAACCTTCCTTTTCTAATAGTACTTTTTTAATTTTCTTTTTATTTTTTATCAAGTACTCAACGTCAAAAGGATATTGTAACTCTTTCATAATCCCTCCTACTTATTTATTATAATTAAATAAGCAAATATTATCAAGAAATATTATTTTTTTGGGCGAAGAGCAAGACTATATATTAATAAAGGCATCGCACAAATAGATTGTGCATAAACAAATCTTGATTCTCCACCGGTAATTAATAACATTATTACTAAGGTATTAGTAATAATTAAGGTATAGGGGATATACCTTAAAAATTGGCGGTTGCCTTTTTCTAGGAGAATAAAGATGCTACCAATTATAACTAGTAACCCGTCGCCAATTCCCCAGAAAAGATATCTTAATGGGGTTGATACGACAATATTATTATACCTTGTTAATACGGGATATACGGAATTGGTAAGATTTACTCTTTCCGTAAAAGTATTTTTTTCATAATTATATTTATATAAAGATAAAGGGCCATAATTTACTTCCTGATATTTAGAAGTAGTTTCCCATATGGTACTACTGATATTTAAAAATGACGTAATAAACATTGCGGGATGATGAATCATATTCTTAAAATACATTTTTAAAAGCTCATCAAAATAGGTATTTACTTTAAGCCAATTTTCCCCGGCTGCACCCTTAGTAGGATTAAAATTTTTAGGATCATATTTTTCTTTTAACTGCTCTAAAGGAACAATTTCATTTAGAATTTGCAACTCTTTAGCTGTAAAATGCGCCCCATTATTATAATAATAAGAGATTTGACTCATTATTGTTCCAACCATTTCGGCTTTACCACCGGCTGGTTTAATATCTAAATTAGCATAAATTTTGGGTAAGGCAAGATAAACAATAAAAATAAGTGTTCCCAAAATACTTAAAAACCATCTTCGGCGGGGATAAAAAATTACTAAAACGATAATCATAAAAAGAAATGCAACTATGCCATTATGTCTAAAGAAAGTTACGCCAATACTCATCAAAATAAATAAAAGTTTATTTCTTTTCTTAGCTAAAAATTCCCCATCCGTATTAACAATATTAATTAGTAAAATGGTTCCCAAAAAGACACACCAAGAATAACTTACATCCTTTAATAATAAAAGGCTATAGTTTAAAAACAAGGGATTTAAAACCATTAATAATAAAACCACGCAAGTGACCGGAAAATTTAAATAATTTTTACGCAAAAAATGCGCAAAATAAAACATAATTAAAAAAACAAATAAAGCTTGAAAAATGGAACAAGAAATAAGATCATTATAAAATAAAGAAGGTAAATGAAAAAAGACTAAAGTTTGAATAACTGGATGCCAATTACTATAGATTAAAGTTTGGACTTGACGCCATTGATTTAAACTATCAAATTTCACATAACCGGGATAATAGGCGATTAACAATATAATTAAAGGAATAATAATTATTAAACCAAAAACTAAATACTCCCACCACTTAGCTTTCTTTTGATCAGAGGAAATATTTATTTTAGTTAACCATGGCATCACTAAATTCACAATCATTACTACTAAAATTAAAACGAGAAAAAATTTAATAAAATTAAAATCATTATACGCATCCCAAGTAAAAGATAACGTTATTAAAAGAGCTAAAATAAAATTTAATATATAATTCTTTTTCATATTTAAATCTTAAACAATTAACTATTAAAAGTCAATTATTTTCACTGATTAATCTTGCTTAAAATAATTCCATATTATATAATTAAATTGAGTTAAGCATAATAGGATTAGGAGTTCTTATGAAACAAAGTCGATTTGATAATCTTTTAAAATGGATAATCGTTTTTTTATTTACGTTATCTATGACCTGGGATAGTAATGCTAGTTTTAATTTAATATTATTTTTAATTTGCTTTGTACTAGTATATATTGTTTTTTCTTGGCTATGGAAAATATTAGCTAAAGTTAAACTTAATAACCCGAAAGGTAAAATAAATAAATTTGAATATCTGCTTTATGGACTTTTAATTCTCATTCCTTTAGTATGTACGATTATTGCTCATTATCCTGGCGTTATTTCCCCCGATGTAGTTGGGCAATATAAGCAAGCCTTAAATAATTCTTATACCAATTGGCATCCCGTGATGCACACCTTAATCATGTTTAAACTACCCTTATTATTTTATGAAGGTTTAATTTCTCCGGTCATTTTTCAATGTTTTCTAATCTTTATTATTCTTTTATATTTTTGTCATTTTTGTCGCCGGAATTTTTTGAGTTTTAAACAAACCTGTGGCGTATTATTATTAATTGTCTTAAATCCTTTATTCTTACGGTTTAGTGTAACGTTATGGAAAGATGTTATCTATTCTTGGAGTATCTTTTTAGTTACTTTATTTATAATTAATATTATTCTTTCTAATGGCGAATGGTTACAAAAAAATACTAATAAGATATGGTTAATTATCGGTAGTTTACCAATTCTTTTATTCCGGCATAATGGAATTGTTTCCTTTGCTCTAATCTTTATTGGCCTAGCGATCTTCTTTGCTAAATGGCGGAAATATGCTTTAATTTCGTTATTTACAATCTTAATTGCTAATTTTATTATCACCGGTCCGGTTTATAAAAGTTTTAAAATTGATAATCGAACGGGTGGTAAATCTGAGATGATTGGTTTGGTCATGGGCCAAATTTCCTACTATTATTATAATAGTAGTTCATCTTTTACAGAAGATGAACTAGCGGTTTTAAATGATGTAACACCTTTGGTTAATTGGAAAAAATATTATAATCCGCGGAATTTCAATTTTACCAAATATACTTCTGATAATTATACCAAAAAAGTAGAAAAGAATTTTTCCGCTTTAATGAAAATATGGTTAACGCACTCTTTAAAAAGCCCGGCCAAATTTACAAAATCTTTCTTAAATATGACTTCGCCATTATGGGAAACCCGAAGTCAATTTATGACCAATGCCTATATTATGTATGAAGAAAAAGATAAATTAGCCGATAAAGGTGATTTTAAAGAAACCAGTGATTTATTTTTAGAACAAGTTGTAACCTATAATAATGTTATTACGAATACGCCGTTAAGATGGCTATTCGTGGATATAGGCGGCGGGCTCGTATTAATTTTAACCGCGCTAGCCCTGGTTCTTCGCAAAACAAAATGGAATTTAAAATATACTTTCCCTTTTTGGATCGTCTTATCTAATACGTTCGTAATTATGTTATTAATTACGGGAGAAGAATATCGCTTTGTTTATGCTCAAGCCATTTGTGTAATCCCATTATTCTTATATTGCTTGGCAGCCATTTTAACAAAGAAAAATATTGAAAAATGTGCTTTACAAAAACTCGTCTACAAATTAACTGTGGCCAAAACTGACAATACTTTAATTCAATTTATACGTTATATCTTTGTTGGTGGTGTGGCAGCGATTGTGAATATTGGTATGTTATATGTCTTTACCGAAGCTTTAAATATTCACTATCTGATTTCAAATATATTAGCCTTTACTTTAGGTTTAATTGTTAATTATATTTTAAGTAAGAAATTAGTTTTCCAAGAAAAAACTAACTTTAATAAAGGCAAAGAATTTTTAATTTATGCCATCATTGGTGTTCTAGGTTTGGGCTTGGATACCTTAATCATTTCGTTACTAACAACTAAACTTAAGCTATATTACATGCTAAGTAAGATAATTTCGACAATGTTAGTATTTATTTGGAACTTTGTCGCGCGGAAAGTGCTTTATAAAATAATAAAATAAGGAGGATTTAATTATGAAAAAGAAAGTTATTATTATTGGCGCCGGCCCTGCCGGTTTAACCGCAGGTTATGAACTATTAAAACAAAGTAGAGATTATGATGTAACTATTTTAGAAGCATCAAAGGAAATTGGGGGAATTTCCCGTACAGTTAAATATAAAGGCAACCGGATGGATATTGGAGGTCATAGATTCTTTTCTAAAGACCCTGATGTTATGGCCTTTTGGCAAGAAATAATGCCCATCCAAGGTAAACCATCTTATGATGATAAAAAATTAAAGCGGGAAAAACCTTTAGTTAAAGGGGGACCAGATCCCGAAAAAGATGATCGGGTCATGTTAGTAAGACATCGGGTTTCGAGAATTTATTATTTAAAGAAATTTTTTGATTATCCTATCAGCATGAAATTACAAACCTTTAAAAACATGGGTTTGGGTCGAACCTTTGTGGCTGGTTGTAGCTATTTAAAATCAACCGTTGTTAAAAAAGAAGAAGATTCACTGGAAAACTTCTATATTAATCGGTTTGGAAAAAAACTTTACAGTATGTTCTTTGAAAAATATACCGAAAAGTTATGGGGGCGTCATCCTTCCCAAATATCTGCCGACTGGGGTGCCCAAAGAGTAAAGGGTCTATCCATTACCGCGGTCATAAAGGATATGTTTAAAAAAGTATTCCACATTAACAGTAAGAAAGTGGAAACATCCTTAATTGAAGAATTTATTTATCCTAAATTTGGTCCTGGTCAACTATGGGAAACGGTAGCGAAAGAATATGAAAAAATGGGTGGTAAAATTCTTAAAGGTTATGCCGTAAAAAATATTAAACAAAAAAATAATACCATTACTTCCGTTATATGTGATGTTGATGGTAAAGAAAAAGAAATAACTGGCGATATCTTTATTTCTAGTATGCCTCTTAAAGATTTAATCGCCGGCATGAATAATGTTCCGAAAAATGTTAAAGATATTGCTTTAGGTTTACCTTATCGGGATTTTGTCACCATTGGTCTTTTAGTAAATAGATTAAATTTAAAAAATGAAACAAATATTAAAACTTTAAATAATATTGTCCCTGATTGTTGGATTTATGTTCAAGAACCAGATGTAAAATTAGGTCGGATTCAAGTATTTAATAACTGGAGTCCTTACATGGTCAAAGATGTTGATAAAACCGTATGGATTGGGTTAGAATATTTCTGTAATGAAAATGATGATTTCTGGAATATGTCCGATAAAGAATGTATTGAATTTGCCACAAAAGAATTAATTAAAATGGGTGTTATTGCGCAAGATGATGTGCTAGATGCCCATCGGGAAAAGGTGAAAAAAGCTTATCCCGCTTACTTTGATACCTATGATCAAATTGATGATTTAATTGCCTATTTAAACAAATTTGCCAATTTATATTGCGTAGGACGTAATGGCCAACATCGTTATAATAATATGGATCATTCTATGGTTACTTCTTTTGAAACCGTTCATAATATTCTTAACAACGTTAAAAGTAAAGATAATATTTGGAACGTTAATACGGAACAAGAATATCACGAAGAAACTAATAAACAATAAAAAAAATCCGAACGGATTTTTTTCCTAAATTGAAATTTGAACCGCACCACAAGGTGCGGTTTTTTTGATAAAATAAAAGAGCCCTACCCGGCAAGGAGGACTCATAAATGAATTATACTCAATTAACAGAAAAAAAGAAAGTAGAAATTGATATATTGTTAGAGCAAGATTTATCAATGAGAAAAGTGGCGAAAATACTAGGAATAAGCCATTCAACTATAT